>NZ_JBEFST010000007.1:0-235094 GCF_053483675.1 Mycolicibacterium sp. XJ1819
CGTTCGGTGTAACCGCGCCGGCGTGCCGCGCCGCGATATACCCGAACACCAGGCCCTGGGCGATGGTTGCGCCCGCGCCGGGATACGACGCGCCGAACGCGTTGGCTGCGGTGTTGCCGATCGCGTACAAGCCGTCGATGACGCTGCCGTCTTCGCGGACTACCCGGGCGCGGTCGTCGGCGCGAAGACCGCCGCAGGTACCGAGATCGCTGAGCACCATCTTGACCGCGTAGTACGGTGCCTTGTCGAGCGCGCGCAGGTTCGGGTTGGGTTTGATGGTCGGGTCGCCGTAGTAGCGGTCGTATGCGCTGTCCCCCCGGTGAAAGTCGGTGTCGACACCGGCGCGCGACATTTCGTTGAACCGCGTCATCGTGGCGATGAACTGCGACGCCGGAACGCCCATTCTGGCTGCCAGGTCAGCCAGGTCCGAGGAGCGATGCGCGATGCCGGCCTCATACCAGGCACGCGGAATCGCCATGCGCGGGAACAGTTCAGCGCCGAAGACATAGCTGTTGCGGTACTGCTGGTCGAAGACGATCCACATCGTCTCGACCGGATGGCCCCTGCGTTCGCGTTCGAGCACACGCTGTCCGAACGACATGTAATCCGTTGCCTCGTTGACGAACCTGGTGCCGGTGTGGTCGACGATCAGCGAACCGGGCAGCGACCGTTCGGCAAGCATCACCAGCGGTGCACCCCCGGGCAGCGGTGCGACCGCGGGAAACCACCACGCCTGATCCATCAAATCGATTGCGGCGCCGAGTTCTTGGGCGCAGCGAATCGCATCCCCGGTGTTGGTGTCGGCGCCCAGGCTCATATACGCGCCGAGGGCTTCGGACTGGAACTTCCATCTCATGTCCATGCGGTGGTCGAATCCGCCTGCCGCCAGCACCACGCCGCGCCGCGCGGTGACCGTGACCTGGCGTCCGTCGTGGTCGATTACGGCGCCGGTGACCCGGCCGTCCTCGGCGGTCAGGCGGCGCAGCACGCTGCCGGTCCAGATCGGGATATCCGCCCGCAGCACACCGGCGAACAACCCGGCGGCCAAGGCCTGACCGCCCGCGGCGTAGCGGCGGCCGAGCAGCAGCCCGCCGACCCCCTGCACGAGGCGCTTGGCGACCGTCGGCAGGCCTTTGCGCGGCACTCGCGACATCAGGTTCAGCCACCGGTAATCGGCGCCCGTCGTGGGCATCGGGATCTTGACTTCCATGACGCCGCCGCGCAGCCGGCTGCGATAGTCACCGAGGATCGCCGTGTTCAGGGGCCGGCATTCGCAGGTGCGACCGGCCGCCGTGCCACCGGGCTTCTCGGGGTGATAATCGGAATAGTCCTTCGCCCAGAACAGCCGCATCGGCGTGGCCCGCCGCAACATCTCCACCGTGGCACCGACGTGGGCGAGAAACGCTGTGGAGCGTTCCCGGGACGCTGTTCCGGCGACGACCGAGTCCAGGTATTCCTGCGCGCGCGCCATCGTGTCGCCGGCCCGGTTCTCCTCGAGGATCGGGCTCGCCGGGAACCACAGCGCACCGCCGGAGCGAGCGGTCGACCCCCCAACATGGGACGACTTCTCGACGACCAGAACCGACATACCCAGCTCCTTGGCCGCCAGCGCAGCGGCCAGCCCGGTGCCTGATCCGACGACCAGAAGGTCGACGGCGGTGTCCTGGACGGGCAATCCGGCAGGGATCGTGGTCGAGTCGGGAGTCGTCACGTCTGACGACAGTAGATAGCCGCCGCAGCCCACCGAATCCAGCCTCCCTGCCAGCGGGACGATCGCCGATTTCTGGTGGTCTTGCGCGGTAGAACGAAGCCATGACGTTGCAGAGTGATGTCGAGGTCCGCCAGATCGAAACGGAGCAGGCGCCGACCCGGTTCGCTCGCGGCTGGCACTGCCTGGGCCTGGCCCGCGAACTCGGGGACGGCAAGCCGCACACGGTGCATGCCTTCGGCCAGAAACTGGTGGTGTTCCGCAGCGCTGACGGCAGGATCAACGTGCTCGACGCCTATTGCCGGCACATGGGCGGCGATCTGTCGCAGGGCGAGGTCAAGGGCAACGAGATCGCGTGCCCCTTCCATGACTGGCGCTGGGGTGGTGACGGCCGGTGCAAGAAGGTGCCCTACAGCAAGCGGGCGCCGCGGCTGGCCCGGACGGCGACCTGGATGACGCTCGAGCAGGACGGGATGCTGTTCGTGTGGAACGATCCCGAGGGCAACCCGCCGGAGGAGGTGGCGATTCCCCGCATCGAAGGCGCGGAAAGCGACGAGTGGACCGACTGGCACTGGTACACCACCGTGGTCAACACCAACTGCCGCGAGATCATCGACAACGTCGTCGACATGGCGCACTTCTTCTACATTCACGGGTCGATGCCCACCTACTTCAAGAACATCTTCGAAGGACACATCGCCACGCAGTACATGAACAGCGGTGCCCGCGAGGACATACCGCATCCGGAGGGCCAGCCGCGGATGCTGGGCACCACGTCCGCCGCGTCGTATTACGGACCGTCGTTCATGATCGACGATCTGACCTATCACTTCGAGCACGAAGACCAGAAGACGATACTGCTCAACTGTCACTACCCGATAGACGCCAATTCGTTTGTGCTGCAATACGGGATCATCGTCAAGAAGTCCGCGACCCTGCCGGAGGAGGCGGCGATGGCCACGGCCATCGCACTCGGGGATTGGGTGAAGGTGGGCTTCGAGCAGGACGTGGCGATCTGGAAGAACAAGGCCCGCATCGACAACCCGTTGCTGTGCGAAGAGGACGGGCCGGTGTATCAGCTGCGGCGGTGGTACGAGCAGTTCTACGTCGACGTCGCCGACATCGAACCCGACATGGTTGACCGCTTCGAGTACGAAATCGATGTCGCCCGCCCCCGGGAGGCCTGGCAGAAGCAGGTCGAGGAAAACATCTCCGCACGCGCCGCGCAGACTTAAATGGCTGTCCGGACAGACAACCGTCTGCAGGACTTACCGCCGGTGCCGGTGAGTTGCCGGCGCTGCGCCGCCGAAGTGCTTGTCCGCAAGAGCAGCTGGCAGCAGACCAGCATTCAGTGGAACGCGCAGGCAACCGCCAGATGCCCGCAACGACGTGAGGCAGAGATGCTCAACAAGCACAGCGGCGGAGTGTTTCTGGTGTGTTCGGATCTGCGCGACTCGATCGACGAGGCGGCCGAGAGTGGCGTCCTGCGCGTCGTCGACGAAACGGTTGACGGAGCGCCGTAATCTCGAGCTGTGACTGAGGGCGTCGAGGTGCGCGTCGCGGTGGTGACCGGCGGGAGCCGCGGCGCCGGCCAGGGCATCGCCAGGGCGCTGGTGGCAATGGGGTGGCGCGTGTACGTGACGGGCAGGGCAGTGACGGACCCCGGTGGCGGCGCCGTCGCTGTGGAACTGGACCATCGCGATGACGCGGCGGTGGCCGCGTTGTTCACGCGGGTGGAGCAGGACAGCGGTCGGCTGGACCTGCTGGTCAACAATGCCGCTGCGGTGCACGACGCCCTGACGGATCCGAAACCGTTCTGGGACAAGCCCATCGACTTGGCCGAGATCCTCGACGTGGGACTGCGATCGGCGTATGTCGCGTCGTATTTCGCCGCTCCGCTGTTACTTCGCGGCGAGCGCGGACTGATCGCGTTCACGTCGTCGCCGGGTTCGGTGTGCTACATGCACGGACCCGCCTACGGCGCGCAGAAGGCCGGTGTCGACAAGATGGCGGCCGATATGGCTGTCGACTTCCGCGGAACCACCGTGCACACCGCATCGATCTGGATGGGAATCCTGCTGACGGCGAAGCTGCGGAGTGCTTTCGACGGCAACCCCGAGGGCCTGGCGGCGATGGCGCAGCACGCCGAGACACCCGAGTTCGTCGGGCAGGTGATCGACGCGCTGTACCGCGATCCGAGACTCGACGAGCTCAGCGGGCACACCCTGATCGCTGCCGAACTCGCCGAGCGCTACGGCATCACCGACGAGGGCGGCAGGAAGCCGCCGTCGCACCGCGACATGCTGGGCTCGCCGCGCACGCCCAGCGACGTGGTCGTGCGGTGACGACTCAGGTCAGCTGGAACGCGCTGATCGGCGCTTCCTCGGGGTAGGTCGTCGGACCGCCCAGGTCGTAGACCGCGTTGAGCGAGGCGATGAATTCCGGGTCGTGCAGTGGTTCGCTGGGCACGTCGAGCTTGATGCCCTTCTTGTGAACGTCGTCGACGAGCATGTCGATGGCTTTGTCGACGGTGAGATCGTCGCTGCCGTCCATGTTCTTCTTCAGTTCGTCGAAGTCGGTGAACACCTCGGCCGACCAGTGCACCAGGAACCGCAACTCGTCGGTGTGGTGACGGGCGATCACATCGTCGCCGTTCTTGAGCAGCCAGTGGTTGCGGTCAGCGGGATCGCCGGTGAACACGGTGTCGAAGCCAAGGCCCGGCGGCGTCTGCAGTTCCAGCGGCCCGTTCGCCTCGCCGCGATGCACCATCATCTCGTTCTGCACGAGCACACCGCGGTTGTAGATCGGCGGCAGGACACGTCGCGGCTCCTTGAGCGGACCGTCGGGCCAGTAGGTGAAACCGCTGCCCTCGTCGAGCGAGAACCAGGTGATCACCTGCGCCATTTTGATCAGGTAGTCCTGAAACAACCCCGACTTGCCCATCACGCTGCACAGCCATGTGGGCGCATTCTCGTGGCGGACACCGCGAAAGCTCGGGGAATCCAGATGGCCGGGATCGCGGTTGGCGCACGGCCCGTTGATGTTGAACAGCATCATCTGGGGTTTGGCGTACTCGGCGCCCCAGTAACTCTTGGCGAGTTCGACGAACCGCTGGTTGTAGAAGCAGTCGTGCAGTTCCGGGTACAGCACCGTGCCGTAATTCGCCAGGTAGCCACGGAACGTCGCGGTCAAGAACAGGTCCAGCGACGGGGTGAACCCCTCGGGAAACAGTCCGCTCAGGGTGGCCATCAGTTCCTCGGCCGACGCGAAGTGCTGGGCGATGATCAGCTTCCACGGCCCCTGCGTGCGCACCACATCGAGGAGGCGTTCGCGTTGGTCGTCGGTATAGACATTGTCGATCTCGCGGGGCGGTGAGGCAGGCCGCAGAACGTCGGAAAGCTCGATCCGCTGCTGTTCGGTAAGCATGGCTCGATTGTGGCGCGGCCATGGGCCGCCGGATGGTCACCTGTCCGGTGATCGGGACGCCGCTTTTGCGGCGAGCAGACGCGGAGGCCCAGTTTGCCGCTACCGCGGGAGCGGGTTGGCGAATTTGGCGCGTAACAACGCACCGATCTCGGCCACCGCCAGGCGCCCCCGCGCCGTCGCGTCCGAGCGCATCAGGAACCCGTGGTAGACGCCGGGATAGCGGGTCAGCGTGGTCTGTACCCCGGCGTCGCGCAGTCGAAGCGCATACCGCTCGCCCCAGTCGCGGATCGGATCACACGCGGCGGTGACGACGATGGCCTGCGGCAGCCCGGTCAGGTCGGTTGCCATTGCCGGGAATCGGTATTGGTCCGGCGGTGTGCTCACCCCCCGGTCCGCGAGTTCGTGCATGAAGTCAATGTCGTCGCGGCGCAGCATCGGCGCGTCGGGCATGCTCACGATCGACTCGCAGGTCATGTCGCGGTCCAGCCCCGGATACATCAGCACCTGGCAGTGGATGGACGGGCCGCCGCGGTCGCGTGCGGCAAGAGCGACTCCCGCTGCCAACGAGCCGCCGGCGCTGTCGCCGATGACCGCCATCTGCTTGGCGTCGACGCGAAGCGCGTCGGCGTTCGACGCGACATACGAGGCGGCTGCATAGGCGTCCTCGAACTGCGCCGGCGCGGGCGCCTCGGGTGCCAATCGATAGTCGACGGATATCACCGCGGCGCCACTTTCGGCGGCCAGCGTCCGGGCGAGCGGCTCGAACGAGTGATTGGATCCCAATACCATTCCGCCACCGTGGAAATAGACCAGGACGGGGGAGTTGTCGGCGTGGGTCGGCCGATAGATCCGGATCGGGACAGATCCTCCCGGACCGGGGACGAACAGATTCTCGATGTCAGCCAGCTCTGGCATGTCGTCGGGGTGCGGTGCTGATTCGATCGCCCGCCGAACCTCCGTGAGACCACGCTGACGCATCGGGGGAATCGGCCCGAAGGCAGCGACGCGCTCGGCGGCGTCCGGATCCAGAGGGTATTGCGTCACAGCTGATCTCGGTCGCCTGATGCCGACTGCAGGGTGGCGCCCGCGTAGATGATTCCGCCCGACAGCGCGGTGGCCCCGCCACCGTATCCGCGGTCCAGCACCAGCACGCGTGCTCCGCGGTCGGCGGCCTCGATCGCCGCGGCGGCACCGGCAGCCCCGAACCCGACGACGATGACGTCGTACTCGGTTGTTGTTGGCATGTTCACTCTCACAGCACCGACTTGATCTGTTTGGCGACCAACCGGGTGGCGCGCTTCGCCGACAGCCGGGTCAGGATGTCGAGAGCCCGCGCATCCGTGCCGATCAGGACGCGGAAGCGGTCATCGGCGATGCCGTCGACGATCTTGTCGCCCGCGGCCTCGGGGCTGGTGGAACGGACTTTCCTGCCGCCGGCATCGAGCATCTGCACCCCGGAGTTGCCCGTCAGGTTGGTGTCGATGTTGCCCGGAAACACCGTCACCACATGGACGTTGGTGTCGCACAGTTCGGCGTAGAGACCTTCGCTGAACTGCTTGACCGCACCCTTGCTCGCGCTGTACAGCGTCTGGCTGGCGAACGGCAACAGCGCGGAAAGACTCGACATGTTCGTGATGTTCGCCTCCGGACGTGCCAGCAAGGTCGGCAGGAACGTGCGGCACATGCGCACCGTGCCTTCGAAGTTGACGGCCATGATGTGGTTGGTCTCCGCCGGGGAGAGTTCGGCGAACGGTGCGAACCGGTGTATGACGCCGGCGATGTTGACCAGCCCGTCGACCTGCCCGTGTGTCTCTGTCACCACATGCGGTAGCGCCGCGACGGCCTCGTCGTCGGTGACGTCGAGAACGTGGGTCGACACCGGGGAGCCCGTCTGGCCCGCAAGCTCAGCCGTGCCGGCCAGCCCGGCGGCATCGAGGTCCACCGCCGCGACGCGGGCGCCTCGGCGGGAAAGACCAAGCGTGACTTGCCGGCCCATACCGTTGCCTGCGCCGGTCACTACGAACACTCTGTCGGCGATCTGCACGTCGACCTTCTTTCAGCCGGATCCGGTCAGTGCCGTGCGGGGTCGAATCGCTGCTTGGTGCGCAGGACCGGTGCGCGGCGCTCAGCGAGGATCGCAGCCCGCTCGGACATCGCGTTGCCCACATACTCGGGCTGGGTGAGCAGGTAGAACTCGCCCGCGGCGGCCTGCTCGAACACCACCTGTGCCGCTTCGAGCGGATCCATTGCCTCGGCCTTGATGTCGAGCATCGCCGCCCGCTGCGATTCGGCGGCCCCGACGTCGCCGTCGTCGACCCCACCGGCCGCTTCGAAGATGTTGGACTTCACCGCGCCAGGCAGCACCGCCTGTACGTGGATCCGGTCGCCATGGCCGGCCAGTGCGACCTCCAGGCGCAGACATTCGGTCAGCGCCAGCACCGCATGCTTGCTCATGATGTAGGGCGCCTGAAGCGGTACGACGGCGACGCCGCCGATGGACGACAGGTTCCACACCCACGACCGGGTGTCCGCGGCGATCATCCGCGGCAGGAACGCGCGGACGCCGTAGAACACGCCGTTGACGTTGATGTCCACCAGTCGATCCCAATTGGCGACGGGGGTGTCCCACAGATACCCGAACTGCTCGACACCTGCGTTGTTGACCAACAGCCGGACCGGGCCGATCTCCGAATACACCTGTGCGGCAACTTTTTCGAGCGCCGCGGGATCACGCACATCGCACACCTGGTCCACCGAGCCCGGGAGCTCGTCGCGAAGCGCCGCGATCGCCGAGGCGTCGATGTCGACGAGCACGACGGTCATGCCCAGCGCGGCGGCATGGCGTGCCAGCCCCGCGCCTATCCCGTTGCCTGCACCGGTGATGACCGCGACACCACCGCCGAAAGCCGTGTGTGCGTCCACCGCGTTACGAGCCGGCCGATGCCGCGGCGGCGGTCTTGGCGGCGTGTTCGGCGAACGGAATCGAGTCCTCGGCGTCGAGGATCACGGTCATCGAGGTGAAGACCAGTCGGTTGTCAGAGCGGCGGATGCCGACGTCGACCACGCCGCTGGAGACGTCGAACGGAACGTTGTTCGTCACCTGGTTGACGTACAGGTAGAAGCGTGCGGTGGTGACGTCCCCGTCGACGCCGGTGCGGAAGACGTTGGTGGCGTGGTGGCGCAGCGGGTAGGGATTCTCGTTGCGGTGCTGGGTCAACCACGCCAACGTTTCGTCTTTGCCGTGCAACTCGGCGGCCAGCAGGTCCTCGAACGGGCAGTTCCCGGAATCGGATCGGCTCAGATATTCCATCTCGTCGCCGAGCCGGGATCCGAGTTCGGCGAAGTGACCCTGGTCGTAGTGGTACCAGAAGGCGGCGATGAACTCCTGGACCTCGGACAGCGTGATCTCGTTGCTCATGGGTGCGAGTCAACCGCCTCCGACCGTGGCGTGGCGGGACGATGCCCGGTCAGTGGAACGCCACGCGGCCCGGTGCCCGGGTCAGTCTACGATCAGGCTCCACATGTCGGGGCCGGCAGCCAGGGTCGCGTTGGTGACCTGTTCGTCCCAGTAGCGCACCGTCCCGAATTCGGATCGCCACGCGAGTGCGGCGCGGGTGAACTCGTGCAACCGGTGCTCGAAGGTGGTGCCGATCGCGCCGTGGACCTGGTGGGCGTTGCGCACCACGACCGACGTGGCATGACCGACGCAGGAGCGTGCCGCCGCGACGCGGAAGGCGAGGTTGCCCGTCGACCAGTCGCTCGTGACGGCGGTTGTCAGCGCGGCCTCGGTCGCCGCCCGCGCCAACGCCGCTTCGGCGGCCAGGTCGGCGATCAGGTGCTGGACGGCCTGGAATCGGGACAGGGGACGGCCGAACTGGATTCGCGACGCGGCGTGTTCGACCGACGACGCGACGATTCGGTCGAGCGTCGCGCACACCTGGATCGCCCGCACCATCGCGGCTCTCAGCCACAATTCGGCCACCAGACCGGAGGTCACCGGTACGCCGTCGAGCGTGGCGACGTCGACCTCGACGGAGTCGCGGGGTTCACCGATCAGGTTGGCGCCGGGCGTGATTGCGAGCGCGGCGGCGCCGACGTCGGCGACGCGGTGGTCGTCGCCGACGCGCCAGACAACGACCACCCGGTCACTGACCGCGGCCCAGGGGACACCGCTGGCGGTGCCGTCGTCGCCGAGCAGGCACACGGTGCGCACCGCGTCGTCGCTGCCCATCTCGTTCGCCTCGAGCAGCCAGCAGGCCAGCAGGTCGTGTTCGGCCACCGGTGTTCGCACCGCGTTGCGGGCGGCGGCCGTCAGCAGTTCGGCGGCCTCGAACCAACCCGCTCCGCTGCCGCCCGACTCCTCGGCGCCGGTCAGGCGGACCAGGCCCAGGTCGTCGAGGCGCCGCCACAACTCGGAGTCCCGTTCGACGGTCTTCGCCACTGGGTGGGCGTCGCGGTACTCGGCGAAGACCGCGTCCATCATCTCGACGAGCGCCGGATCGACATTCATCGCAGCCCCAACCCTCGTGCGATCACGCCGCGCAACACCTCGTTGGTGCCGCCGCGCAGCGTGAAGCCCGGGCGCTGGTCCACGGCCTGCGAAACCAGTTCGCCGAGATCGGGGTCCGTGGTCGCGTCGGTCAGTGTGTCGGCGTAGTCGGCGATGTCGCCCTCGGTGGTGGTGCCGAGCACCTTGACCACCGCCGCGGGAACATCTGCGGGCTCGCGCCGCTCCAGTGCGCCCGCGACGGCGGTCGACATCTGGTGCAGTCCGGCGGTTCTGGCGACGAGGCGGCCGAGGCCTGCGTCCCGCGAAAGCTCCTGTGCGGCCACTTTCTCGGCGCACGCCCGCAACAGCACGAAGGTCGACAGAAACCGCTCGGGCCCGCTGCGTTCGAAGGCGAGCTCCGAGGTGACCTGGCGCCAGCCCGCACCGATCTCACCGAACACCATGTCGTCGGGCACGACGGCGCCGTCGAGGATCACCTCGTTGAAGTGGTGTGCGCCGTTCATCGAGACGACGGGCCGGATGTGCACACCCGGCCCGCGCAGGTCGACGATGAACTGACTCAACCCGGCGTGGCGGTTGTCCGGATCGACGGGCGCCGTGCGGGCCAGCGCGATGAACGCATGCGCGTAGTGCGCCCCCGAGGTCCACACCTTCGTCCCCGACAGCGACCATCCACCGTCCAGCTGAACCGCCTTGGTGCGCACGCTCGCGAGATCGGAGCCGGAATCGGGTTCGCTCATGCCGATGCCGAAGAAGCACTCGCCGCGCACGATCCGGGGAAGGAACTCGTTCTTCTGCATTTCCGTGCCGTACTTGAGCAACGACGGCACGATCTGCCGATCGGCGATCCAGTGCGCCGCGACCGGTGCACCCGCGGCGAGCAGTTCCTCGGTCACCGCGAACCGTTCGACGAAGGAGCGGCCGTGCCCGCCGTACTCGACCGGCACGGTCATCCCGAGATAACCTTGTGCGGCAAGCGCTTTGGTGAAATCCTCGTCCCATCCCGTCAGCCACGCGTCGACCGACGGCGTGAAGGCGCCCGCGGCACGCTGCTCGGCGAGGAACTCGCGGACCTCGGCTCGCAGGGCCGCCGTCGCAGCGGCGTCGACGGCCGCCGGGGGAACGAGGCGGGGGAGCGTCTGCGGTGTGCTCATGACGGCAACTGTAGGGACTTGGTCTGCAGGAATTCCTCGAACCCCGCGCGGCCGAGCTCCCGGCCGACACCGGACTTCTTGTACCCGCCGAACGGCGCGACCGGGTTGTACATGCCGCCGTTGACGTCGAGCTGTCCGGTCTGCACCCGCCGCGCGAACGCAATGGCCGTGTCGAGGTCGGGACCCCACACCGCGCCCGCGAGCCCGTAGGGCGTGCCGTTGGCGATGCGAAGGGCGTCGTCGGCGTCCCGGAACGGAATCACCGCGAGCACCGGCCCGAACACCTCCTCCTGGCCCAACTCGGAGGCGGGGTCGACGTCGGCGAACACGGTCGGGGCGACGTAGTAGCCGGCGTCGCGGACCGGTTCGGATCCACCGGTGAGCAGGCGGGCGCCGTCGCGGCGCGCGCGGTCGATGAACCCGCGTACCGACTCGAACTGCGCGGCCGAGGCCAGGGGCCCGATCCGGGTGCCGGCCTCGGACGGGTCGCCGACGGTGTACTTGGCGGCGGCGGCCTCCACCAGTTCGAGGGCCTCGTCGTAGCGCGAGCGCGGCACCAGCATCCGGGTCCACGCCATGCAGGTCTGTCCGCCGTTGAGGAACGCGTTGCCCACGCCGACCTTCACCGCGGTAGTCAGGTCGCCGCCGTCGAGGATGACGTTGGCGGATTTGCCGCCGAGTTCGAGCGCGACCTTTTTCACCGACCCGGCGGCGAGCTCGGCGACCCGGCGGCCCACGGCGGTCGACCCGGTGAACGACACCACGTCGACGTCGGGATGCGACGCGATGCGCTCGCCCACCACGCGGCCGCTGCCCGACACCAGGGTCACCACGCCGTCGGGAAGTCCGGCCTCCTCGACCGCTTCGATGAACTCGAACACCGACAGCGGCGCCTCGTTGCTCGGCTTGAGGACGACGGTGCAGCCCGCGGCGATCGCGGGCAGCACCTTGGCCACCACCTGATACAGCGGGTAGTTCCAAGGGGTGATGGCGCCGACCACACCGTACGGCTCGCGCAGCACCAACGAGTTGCCCACACGCTCTTCGAATTCGAAGGTATCGAGAACGTCGGCGAAGCCGCGCGCCACGGCCAGCGGTACCTGGGTCTGTACGCCTTGGGCGATGCGGACCGGGGCGCCCATCTCCCGGGTGATGGTCTCGGCGATGTCGGGCAACCGTTTCTCCATCGCGGCGATCACCCGGGCCAGCCGGTCACGTCGTTCAGCGATGCTGATCAACGGGTCGAAGGCGCGACGGGCGGCGGCCACCGCCGCGTCCACGTCGGCGACAGTCCCGTCGGGCACGCAACCGATCGCCTTCTCGGACGCCGGGTCGATCACCTCGATCACGTCGCCCGCCGACGGTGTCACCCAGTGTCCGTCGATGAACAGCGTCTTACGGGTGTAGTCGTGCATGGATCTCCTCGGCGGATCAGGGAACGATGCTCGCGCGGACGTCGCGCTTGTGCTCGGCGGCGGCGAAGGCCTCGTTGATCTCGTCGAGCGGATACTGCGCTGCAGCCAGCCGGTGCAGGGGGAGGGTGTCCTGGTGCTGGTCGAGGAACGTCAGCGCCCGCGACAGCACCGGCGGTTCGTACAGCGAGACCCCGACCATCGTCTTGTTGGCGAAGACGAAGCGCGACGGGTCGAATTCGAATGTCTTGCCGATGTTGATGTTGCCGATCTCCACATAGCGACCGAACTGGCCCAGCATTTTGAGGCCCTCGTCGATGGCGGACGGGTGACCGACGACCTCGACCACCACGTCGGCACCATGGCCGTCGGTCAGCTCGCGGACGATCTTCGTGCGGTCCTTCACCGTGGCGGCCGCGTTGAGATCGATCACCGCGTCCGCACCGAACGCCCTCGCCAACTCGAGTCGCTCGGGCACCCCGTCGACGGCGATGACGCGCGCGGCGCCGCGGGCCTTGGCCACCGCGACCGCGTACAGGCCCAGCGCGCCGGCACCCTGCACGACCACGGTTTCACCGAGTGTCTGGTCGACGCGCTCCAACCCGTACATCACCTGGGACAGCGCACAGTTGGCGCCCGAAGCGATGTCGTCGCTGACCCGGTCGGGCACCGTGTACACCACCGCTTTGGCCGGCAGCAGGAAGTAATCCCCGTAGCCGCCGACGAAATAGGGTGGCGCGTCGGCGCGTCCGAGCATGGCCATCGCGAGGTTCAGGCACGCGTTGCGCCTGCCCGCCAGGCAGTTTCGGCACCGGTGGCAGGAAAAGAAGTACGGAAACACCACCCGGCTGCCCTTCTTCAGAGGTGCGCCGTTGGAGTCCGCCGTGACGCCGTCACCCAGCTCTTCGACCGCGCCCACCATCTCGTGACCGAGCACCGTCGGAAGTTGGCCTCCCAGCCCACCGGTGGCGAAGGTGCCGTGCCACGCGTGCAGGTCCGATCCACAGATGTTGGTCCTGGCCACCTTGATCAAGATCTCGCCGGGGCCGACCTCGGCCAAGTTCACGGTTTCGATCTCGAACGGCTTTCCGGGCGCGTCGAAGCGCGCGATACGTCCTGTGAACAACTGACAGTTCCCTTCTGGCTCAGCGGCTCAGCGGTTCGGCCGCGAATCGTTCGCGCAGTTCACGTTTGAGCAGCTTGCCGCTCGGGTTCTTCGGGAGTGCATCGACGAAGAAGACGTGCTTGGGGGTCTTGAACCCGGCCAGGTGCTCGCGGCAGTGCGCGATCAGGTCGTCTTCGCTCAGGTCGGCACCCTCGCGGGAGACCACCGCGGCGACCACGGTCTCGACCCATGTCGGATGCGGAAGACCGAAGACCGCGACCTCCTGAACCCCGTTGTGCCGGTAGAGAACCTCCTCGACTTCGCGGCTGGCGACATTCTCGCCACCGGTCTTGATCATGTCCTTCTTGCGGTCGACCACATGCAGGAGACCGTGTTCGTCGTAGTAGCCCAGGTCACCGGAGTGGAACCAGCCGCCGCGGAACGCTTCTGCCGTCTTGGCCGGGTCGTCGAGGTAGCCGAGCATCAGGTGCGGGCTGCGGTGGGCGATCTCGCCCACCACGCCGGTTGCGACGGGCGCGTCGTGCTCGTCGAGGATCGTCGTCTCCACGTTCACCACCGGCCGTCCCGCGGAACCGGCGTGGGCGTCCTGCTCGTCGGGCCCGAGCGCGGACGCCAGCGGCGCCAACTCGGTCTGTCCGTAAAAGTTCCACAACCTCAGGTTCGGCAGCCGGTCGCGGATTTCGGAAAGGATCTCGGTCGGCATCGCCGAAGCGCCGTAGTAGCCCTTGCGCAGGCTCGACAGATCGACCTTGTCGAACACCGGGCAACGCAACAGGCTGATCCACACCGTCGGCGGTGCGAAGTAGTTGGTCACCCGGTAGCGGGCGATCGTGTGCAGCACCGTCTCCGGATCGGGCCCGGGCAGGATGATGCTGGTCGCGCCGAGATAGATGTCGGTGGCCAGGAAGTTGTCCAGCTGTGCGCAGTGATACAGCGGCAGCGAGTGGATTTCGACGTCGTCACCGGCCATCGAGCCGGCGACGATGGTGCTGACGTACTGCCACAGCAGGCTGCGACTGGTGTGCATCGCGCCCTTGGGGCGCGACTCGGTACCGCTGGTGTACATCAACCTCAGCAGCTGGTCATCCGCGACGCGCGGATTCGGCGCGGCGGTGGTGGTGGAAAGCCATTGGGCGAAGTCGTCCCAACCTGGCGGAACGTCCTGCCCGGGCCGGGCGATCGCGGCCTTGGTGCGCACCGATCCGGCGATGCGCATCGCATTCTCGGCGACGGCCGCCAGCTCGGCTTCGACGATGAAGCCGTCGGCTTTGCTGTGGCCGAGGATGTAGGCGACCTCCTCGGCCGTCAGCATGAAGTTGATCGGCACCAGCACCACTGCGACGCGGGCGGTGGCAAAGGCGAGCACCGCGTACTGCCAGCAGTTGCGGGCCAACAACGCCACCCGGTCGCCCGGCCGGAAGCCGTTGTCCTGCAATGCTGCTGCGGCCCGATCCACGAGATGGTCGAACTCGGCGAAGGTCAACACGACGCCGCCGTCGATGATCGCGGTCTTGTCGGGTTGCTTGCGGGCCGATCGGCGCGGAATGTCCCCGAGGGTGTGGCTGCGTGCCTGATCGACCACAGCGTCCAGATCCATGGCGGCAGCGTAGGCCCGAACGGGGCGGCGCGGGCGGTGGATGTCCCGCTCAGTAGGCAGGGCAGTGTCCAATCTGCTGTGTCGCCCCGATACTCGACGTGTGACTGTTGATGCTCGAGCCCTCCCGTCGCCGCGTGCCTCGGTCGTCGACCGCGACGAACTGAGGGCGAACCTCGTTCAGGCGGACCCCGGCGTTCTGGTCGCGGTGCTGGCTCAGCTGACGGGTGATCAGTCCGTGATCGACCGGTTCAGGCCGAAAATCTCCCACGAACCCGATCCGCCCGAGCGCGTCGGTGTCACCGACGCCGAAACCATGACATCGCTCGTCGACGCGGTCATCACGGCGGTGACGTCGCCGCGAGCCGATGAGGCGTTCGCCGCCGATGACATCGGTCTGTTCACCCGTGCACTGCCGGTGGCGCTGGGTTCCGACGTCGACGGCGAGTTCGTCTCGCTTCTGCTGGAGCAGGGCGGTTTTCACCTCTCGCAACCCACGCTGCCGCGCACGGTGCCGATCCCGCCGACGACGACGGTGGCGATCGTCGGCGCCGGCATCGCCGGCATCATCACCGCGCTGGCCGCCGCCGACGCGGGGGTGAAGTACCAGATCTTCGACCGCAACGACGAGGTCGGGGGCACCTGGCTGACGACGAGGTACCCCGGGATCGGTGTCGACACCCCGTCGGCGTACTACTCGCTTTCGCGGGAGGTCAACCCCGACTGGTCGAGCTACTATCCGCAGGGCGCGGAGTACCAGAACTACCTGGTGAACCTGGCCGACAAGTACGGACTGCGTGAGCACACCCGGTTCGGCACCGAGGTGCAGGCCCTGTGGTGGGACGACGAGCGCAAGCAGTGGCAGATCCACGCGGTCGACCGCGACGGTAACCGTGACCTCAGCTACGCGCGGGCGGTCATCACCGCGGCCGGCTACCTCAACCGGCCCCGGTGGCCCGATGTTCCCGGCCGGGAATCGTTCGGCGGCACCAGCGTTCACTCGGCGCTGTGGGACCCGTCGCTGGACCTCTCCGGCAAGCGAGTCGCCGTCATCGGCGCAGGATGTACCGCCGTGCAGATCGTCGACGCATGCGTGGACGAGGTCGAGCACCTGACCGTCTTTCAACGTCAGCC
Organism: Mycolicibacterium sp. XJ1819; assembly: GCF_053483675.1. Lineage (NCBI taxonomy): Bacteria > Bacillati > Actinomycetota > Actinomycetes > Mycobacteriales > Mycobacteriaceae > Mycobacterium > Mycolicibacterium sp. XJ1819. The sequence continues at coordinate 16,065 of NZ_JBEFST010000007.1, forward strand.
GCACTGGGTGGCCCCGCGCAAGCGGCTCTCCGACGACGTTCCGGAGTATCGGCGCTATCTCGGACGGCACCTGCCGTACTACGCGAACTGGCACCGGTTGAAGTCGTATTGGGCGACGGCCGACAACAACTATCCCGTGATCCTGCGTGACCCGGCGTGGGCGAAGGACCATCTGTCGATCTCACAGGCCAACGACACCCTGTTGCAGATGTGTCTGGAGTACATCCACCAGACCTTCGGCGAAGGCTCGGAGCTTGCGAAGAAGGTCACCCCGGACTTCGCGCCGTACGGCAAGCGAATCGTCCGTGATCCGGGCGGCTACTACGCGGCGCTGACCCGGGACCACGTCGACGTCGAAGCCAGCGAACCGGCCGCCGTGAACGCCGACGGCATCGTCACCGAGGACGGCAGGCAGATCGATCTCGACGTGATCGTCTACGCCACCGGATACCACCTCGACTTCTTGTCCACGCTCGACATCCGAGGCCGCGACGGCACGACGCTGCGCGAGGAATGGGGCGACAGCCCGCGCGCGTACCGCGGCGGCACGGTGCCGGGCTTCCCGAATCTGTTCATCACCTCGGCGCCGAACTACAGCCCGGGCCACGGGGCGGGTGCCAACTTCTCCATGGAGGTGCTCGCGCACTACATCATGGAGTGCCTGCAACTGCTCGCACTGCGCGGTGCCACCACAATGGAGGTGACGCGGCAGGCCTACGACGACTACGTCGCGCAGATCGACGACGCGATGTCGCGCACGGTGTGGTGCCACACCCCCAGCGCACACACCTACTACCGCTCGGGTTCCGGTCGCGTGGTCGTGGCCACGCCGTACCGTCTCGTCGACATGTGGCATCAGCACCGCGCACCCGTCGAAGAACACTTCACATTCCGATGACCGGACTTCTGGCCGGCAAGACGGCACTGGTCACCGGTAGCAGCCGGGGTATCGGACGCGCTGTGGCACAACGTCTTTCCGCTGAGGGTGCCACGGTGGCCGTGACGGCGCGGTCATTCGAGCCGTCGACATCGATCCGCGGCGGTGCGGCCACGGCTCTGCCGGGCACGATCGGCGAGACCATCGAGTTGATCGAACGGGCCGGTGGCAGGGCGATCGGCATCGCCGCGGACCTCGAGGACGCCGACCAGCGTGAACGGCTGATCGACGAGGTCGTCGAACGCACCGGCACCCTCGACATCCTGGTCAACAACGCCGGGTTCGCGGACTACGCCCTCGTCGAGGAGATGAGCCTCGATACCTTCGACCGCACGGTCGAGCATTACCTGCGGACACCGTTCGTATTGGCCAAAGCGGCTGTGCCGCACATGCGCGAGCGGGGGGCGGGCTGGATCGTCAACATCGGCTCGGTGACCGGCGTCGCCCCGGTGCGGCCATACCGCGAGTACAACAAAACGTCGGGTGACGTCGTCTACGCCTCCTGCAAGGCGGCCCTGCACCGCTTCACCCAGGGCGTAGCCGCCGAACTGCTCGACTCGAACATCGCGGTGAACTGCGTTGGTCCGTCCACCGCCATCCGCACACCCGGTGCGGCCCAACTCATTCCGGACACCTTCCCGACTGAGCCGGTGGAGTACCTGGCCGAAACCGTCCTCGCGATGTGCCACCTGCCGGCCGCCGAGCGCACCGGACTGGTCGCGTTCAGCCTGCACTATCCGTGGTCGCAGGGCCTGACCGTGCACACGCTCGACGGCGCCACAGAGCTGCCGCCCCTGGAACCGCCCGCGACGGCCAACCCGAACATCAAACCGGCGGGCATCTAGCGAAAATCACTCCATGCTGCAGAAGCTGTGGCAGACGCGGTCGCGGACGATGACGTCGGGACACTCCGGGTCGAACCACCGGTCCACGTACGCCCAGTGGATCGGATGCATGAGGTAGGGCCCCGTCAGGCCGTCGAGGTCGCGAAATTCCTGTTCGAAGACGTGCGTCCACGGTGAGACGCCGACCGCCGCATCGACGCGGCTGAGCTGCCATGTGCCGATGGAGGTGACATAGCGCGGGAGCAACCGCAGATCGTCCTCGAACCGCGCCACGGTGGCCTCGTCGATGTCCGGTTGCACCCGCAGCAGCAGTGTCCGGTAGACGGTGGCAGAGATGTCCCGGGCAGCGACCGGTTCGCCGGTGTAGTTGGCGCCGTTGACCCGGCTGACCTCCTGGCACCCGAGCACTGAATCGAATGACGCTGCCACCGAAGACCACTCGGGCTCGTCGCGGAACCGCAGATGTATGAGGATGTCACCGCCGTTGCGCACGCCGGGAAGCGTCGGCTGCACCAAGGCCGAGGCCGCACCGCTGGCTGCCGACGCTTCGCGCAGGTCACCCAGCAGACGGTCGCGTTCGGGCGATCCGACCGTGTCGATCAGACGGATGACGTTATACATCGCACAAGCCGTCCACGTCCGCTGCGGCGGCGGCAACGCTACGGGTCCGTTCGACGACGAGTTCGGCGACGCCATCCCACCACGGTCCGACCGTCGGGTCGGGCCTGCCCTTCCATGTCATCTCCCACCACGCCTGAGGGCTCGGCAGGGACCACGTCACGGTGATCACGTTGGATTGGTCGTCGAACCAGATCGGCGGGCTGACGAGCACGTCGCGAAGCGTCATCCCGCGATCGCGTGCGCCCGGAGCGTATTCGGCCAGATAGATGTCGACGAAGCGCCTTGCGCATCCCGGCCGGGTGATGACCCGGTCGATGACGAACACCTCACCGTCGGCCATGGCTCGAGATTATGGTCACTGCGCCAGCGGCGACGAGGATGCTCCCGGCCATCGGGACGACACCGTTGACCACCGCCGTGCCGCGGAGCACCGTTGTCCGATGACCGTTGAGACGCTGGACCCGTTCGCGCCGGCCCGGCTCGGTCCGGTGAAGCTGCGCAACCGGGTCATCAAGGCCGCGACGTCGGAGGGCCGCTCGCCCGACGGCATGGTCACCGACGACCTGATCGATTTTCACGTCGCGTTCGGCAAGGGCGGCGTGGGCATGACGACGGTCGCGTACTGCTGCGTCTCGAAGGAGGGCGCCAGCGCGCCCGGCCAGATCGTGATGAGCCCGGCGGCGCTTCCCGGACTGCGCAGGCTCACCGACGCCGTGCACGCCACCGGTGCGGCGATCTCGGCGCAGCTCGGCCACGCCGGCGTCGTCGCGCCGAAGAAGCTGACCGGCGTCACCGCGGTGGCGCCCAGCCGGTTCATCAACCCGACCTCCTTCGCTTACTGTCGCGAGATCACTCGCGACGAGATCCGCGGCGTGATCGAACAATTCGCCGCCGCGGCGCAGGTGGCCGTCGACGCGGGCTTCGACGCCGTCGAACTGCACTTCGGTCATCTCTACCTGCCGAGCTCGTTCCTGAGCGCGCGGATCAACCGCCGCAAGGATGCCTACGGCGGTTCGATCGACAACCGGTCACGGTTGGTCCGCGAAATCGCGACCAGGGTCAAAGACGTCGTGCAGGACCAGATCGCGGTCATCGCCAAACTCGACATGGACGACGGGCTGCCCGGCAGCATCTGGATCGACGAGGCCCTGCGGACCGCGCAGCTGCTCGACGCCGACTCCGCGCTGGACGCCATCGAGCTCACCCAGGGCTCGTCGGTCTACAAACCGATGTACCTGTTCCGGGGCGACGTCCCGGTCAAGGAGTTCGCCGCGGTGATGCCGTCCGCGTTGCGGCCCGGCGTCCGCCTCGCCGGCAAGCGGGTGATGGGCAGTTATCCGTACCGAGATCTCTACATGCTCGAGGCGGCGCGGCAGTTCGTGCCGGTGGTCCGCAACACCAGACTGATTCTGCTGGGCGGCATCACGAACTACGAGCACCTCCAGACGGGCCTGCGCGAGGGCTTCGACTTCATGGCGATGGGCAGGGCGCTGCTTCGCGAACCCGGTCTGGTCAACGCGATGATCGCCGACCAGGACACTCGCAGTCGCTGCAACCACAACAACAAGTGCATGGTCACGGTGTTCGGCCGGACCCACTGCGTGCTCGACCCGCACCAGCGCTACGGGCCGGTGCCGAAGGTCTAGTTCGAGGGACTCACAACAACTTCGCGAGTTCTTGCGTGGCTTGGCGTCGCGCCTCGTGAGCGATGTCGAGCATGGGCATCGTCATGAAACCGTGGATTCCGCCGTCGAAGGTGCACCGTGTCACGGGAACACCCGCGGCTTCCAACATGTCGGCGTAGGCGACGCCCTCGTCTCGCAGCGGATCGTGACCCGCGATCACCACCACGGCCGGCGGCAGCCCGTCCAGCCGAGCCTGCAGCGGCGACGCGTACGGGTCGCTGCGATCGACGTGCGACGGCACGTACTGGTCCCAGTACCACTGCAGTGCCGGGCGAGGGTTGTAGAAGCCCTTGCCGTATAACCGGTATGACTCGGTGTCGAAGTCCGCGGCGATCATCGGGTAGATCAGCAACTGGGCGGCCAACGTCGGCCCGCCGCGGTCTCGCGCCATCAGGGCGGTGACTGCCGCCAGATTGCCCCCCGCGCTGTCGCCCGCCACTGCCACACGGCTGGGGTCTGCGCCGAGTTCCGCGGCGTGCTCGGTGGCCCAGCGTGTCACGGCGTACACATCCTCTGCCGCGGCGGGCCACCGATGCTCAGGTGCGAGCCGGTAGCCCACCGAGACAATCACTGCCGGAAGGAGGTTCGCTAGGTTACGGCAGAGCCCGTCGTGGCTGTCGAGGTCGCAGAACACGAAGCCGCCACCGTGCGCGTACACCACAAGGGGCAGCGGAACCTCCGATGCCGGCCGGTAGACCCGTACGGTGATCGGGCCGTCACCTCCGGAAACGGTGGAATCGCTGACGGATCCGACGGCTTCGGGCTCTGCAGGAGGGACGAAGCGCGATCGGATCGTGGCTCGCGCCTGCGCGCCGGACATCGTGTGCACGGGCGGAAAGCCCTCGTCCAGCGCCCCGATCAAGGGGGCGATCTGCGGATCGAGGTTCATGCGTACTGCAGCACCGGTTCGCGGACCGGTGCCGGCCGCAGCGCAGGCACATTCCGCAGCGGCCGCGCCTGCTGCAGCGTGGGCGCGACCCGCTGGGGGCCGTCCTCGGCGTTGCGCCACACCGCCATCGCCGTCATCCGTACCGGTGCGACGAGGCGCTGATCGAACTTCATGCGGTTCATCGGGCCGCACACCGATACGGCCGCGACCGCTTCACCCTGCTCGCCGATGGGCGCTGCAACGCAGCCGAATCCGGCCAGAGCTTCCTCGCGGTCGAACGCGATGCCGTGCGAGCGCACCTTGGCGAGCTCGGTACGCAACTGCGCGGGTGATCCGATGGAGTACTTGGTGCGGCGGCTCGTCAGGTCGATCGTGTCGTAATCCAGTTCGGGTACCGAAGCCAGCAATGCCTTGCCAAGCGCCGAACAGTGCGCGGGGTGACGTCCGCCGACCCGACTGGGAATGGCCGCGGCGAGCCCGTCCCCGATCTTCTCGAGATACACGAGATCGGCACCGTCGAGGACGGCGAGATGGACGACGAGACCGGTGGCGCGGTGTAGATCGTGCAGCAAGGGCAGCGCCGCGCGATGCAGGCGGTCCTGGTGCACAGCGAGCGAGCCCAGCTCGATCAGCCGCATGCCCAGCTCGTAGTCGCGGCCGTCGCGTCGCAGCCAGCGTAGATGCACAAGGCGTTCGAGCATGCGGTGCGCCGAAGACCGGGGGAGTCCGGTGCGGCGCACGATCTGCGCCAAGGTCAGCCGACCCGGCCCGTCGAACGCGTCAAGAACCAGCGATACGCGATCGAGGACGGCACTGGGGGTTTCGACGGGTGTTGTCATGGGGCCTCCGGAGGGGCAGCTGCCACAGGCAGACGATATTTCTAATAGGAATATGCCTATTTGTAGCATGGAGTGTGCGGGGTGTCACACGAACACCCGAATTTGCTCTCGGACACGTCGCTGACCTGCAGAGATTCGGGGTACCGTGCGACACGGCCTCGCTCACGACGGACAGGTCGCCTTGTTCACCACGGGCGGCTTTCGAGCGCCCCCGGCGCCATGGGCCAGGCCGACCCGAGAAGTGAGGACTAGGCGCCCGCCGCGCTGCGCCCCGCCCGCCTGCCGTAGAAGCTGCCGTCGCCCAACGAGATACCGCTGGCGTAGCCCCACGCCGCAAGGCCCGCGGTGCAGCGACCCGCGGCGAACAAGCCGGGGATGGGTTCGCCGCTGACGTGTAACACCTCGGCGTCCAGTGAGGTCAAAAGCCCGCCAAGGGTGAACCCGCCGGTGCTCTCGCGCAGGTCGATCGCGCCGACCGGGGTGCCGATGGGCCGCAGCCATTGCGGCTTCTTGTGAAGCAACGGATCCTCGCCCGCGGCGGCGCCGGCGTTGTACGCCGACACGGTCGCCTGAAGCGAGCCCGACGGCAGACCCATCTCGGATTCGAGTTCGGCGACGGTCTCGCACACCCACGTCGGCGGGCGCAGCATCAGCTGCGGCGACAGCGATGCCATCGCCTCCTCCTGGGCCTTTTCGTCGATGATCAGGAACGCCGTGTTGTCCTGGTGGTACAGGGTCAGCTGCCCGACCCTGCCCGGATAGGTGTCCTCGGCGACGTAGCGCTGGCCGCGGGCATTGACCAGAATTCCGCGGACCAACTGCTGCGGGTCGATGAAGATCGCGACCTCGGTCGCATCCATGTGGGCGAGATCGGCGCCCAGCGTCTGCGCCATCCGGATCGCCTGCCCGTCATGCTGTTCGATGGCGGCGGCGGGCCGGCCCGCGATGCGCGGCGCGTACTGGGCGACCATGGCCTCGTTGTAGGCGAAACTGCCCATCGCGAGCACCACTCCGCGGCGCGCCCGTACCGCGATCTCCTCGCCGTACCGGCGCGCGTACACACCGACCACCCGGCCGTCGGATTCGACGATCAACCGCTGCACGCGAACGTCGTAGATCGCTCGGGCACCCGCCGCGGTCGCCGTCTCCACGAGCGGCTTCATCAGCATGAAGCCGGCACTCGACTCGCCCTGCTTCTTGTTCGACATCTGCGGCAGGTGTCCGCGGGGCGCCGGTTCGGCGATGGTGTTGAACGGGTAGGAGTTCTCGCCGCCGCTGTACATCAGCCCCTGGTCGCCCATCGGCTCCCAGCCCGGCTCGCCGAAGAACTCCGGCTTGAACTGGACGCCACAGCCGACGAGCCAGTCGAAATGCTCGAGGCTGCCGTCGCAGTAGTCGGCGATGCGCTTCTCGTCGGCGCCGGGTCCCATCGCGACGTTGAGGTACGCGGCCATGTTCGCGACGGAATCGTCGAAACCGCAGGCCTTTTGGATGGGTGTGCCACCGCCGAGGTAGATGAATCCACCCGCCATCGACGCGGCGCCGCCCCATGATCCGGTGCGCTCGAGGACCAGGACGTCGGCGCCGGCGCGCGTCGCTTCCACGGCCGCGGCCGCTCCGGCGATGCCGAAGCCGGCGATGACGACGTCGGCCTCCTCGTCCCACCGCGCGACACCGGCCGCCGGCAGTGCAGTGACGTCGTCACTCACGGGCGCATCGCCGCAGGCAGGTCAGACACCCACTCGTGACCCCAGTAGCTGTCCGCGGTGATTTCCTCTGCGGTGTAATAGGTTTCGTCGACCCGCATACCGTCGGTGCCGAACTCGATGTCCCAGTCGCCGGGCGCGCGGACGTAGAAGGACACCATTTTGTCGTTGGTGTGCCTGCCCAGCGTCGAGGACAACTGATAACCGTCCTTGTTCACCCGGTCCAGCGCCTGTCCGACCGCGTCGAGGCTGTCGACCTCCACCATCAGGTGGATCAGACCGGGGTCGCGCAGCGTCATCGCGGGACAGATCGCCAGGCTGTGGTGGCGCGCGTTGATGCCGAGGAACCGGACGCGCAGCGGCCCGAACTCCGGGGGCGTCGGAACGCGAAACGCCCCGCGTGGCTTGAAGCCCAGCACCTCGGTGTAGAACTGGAAGAGCCCGGGCACATCGAGGGCCGGCAGCACGACATGGCCGAGTCCTTGATCCCCGGTGACGAACCGGGCGCCGAACGGCGTCACCACGGGACTGTGGTCGAGTACCGCACCGTGGAAGACCTCGGTGGAGGTGCCCGCCGGATCGTCGAAGGCGATCACCTCCTCGACGCGACGGGCGTCGGCCTCCTCGAGCGAGAGTTCCTCGACTCCTATGCCTGCAGCGTCGAGCGATGCCTTCACCCGGATCAGCGCCGCGTGGTCGCGGACCTCCCAACCGACTGTGACGATCTTGTCGACGTCGCCGGGAACCACGATGATGCGCGCGGCGCGCTCGTCCATGCGCAGATACAACGCACCCTCGTCGGGGCCGGAACCCTCGGCGAAGCCGAGCACCTTGAACGCGAAGTGGCGCCAGCGGTCGATGTCGCTGGCCTGAACCTTGACGTATCCGAGGCTCTTGAGATCGCTCATGGTGCCCTTTCTAGATCATCGCCCGCAGCGGGCCCTGCGGGTCCACACCCAGCGAGCTCAGGGCTGAGGCGTGAAACACCGTGCCGGGCACGTGGATCGCGTGCAGCTGGCCCACATGCACGTCGCGCCAGTACCGCTGCAGCGGTTTGTCCATGCGTGCGGCGTTGCCGCCCGAGCGAGCGAAGATCTCGTCGACTGCGGACACGGCGCGCCACACCGCGCGGATCTGGGTGCGGCGGCCCGCGGCCCGGTCCTCGAAGCTGACCTCCTTGCCCGCGGCGACCATGTCGTAGATGCGATCGGCGTTGGCCAGCAGCTCCTGGCGTGCGGCGTTGATGTCGGCGGCCGCCTCGCCGATCGCGTACATGACGTACGGGTCGTCCTTGATCGCGACGCCGCTCGAGTTCACGCGCTCACGCTGGTAGTCCAGGTGCGCGGCCAGCGCGCCCTCGGCGATGCCGATTGTGGCCGCGGAGATGCCGAGCGGGAACATCGTCGACCACGGCATCAGGTACAGCGGCTCGGTCATGCCGGCCTCGCGCTGGGCGGTGCCGTCCATCACCTTCATCGCGTCCATCGTCCGGTACTGGGGCACGAACGCGTCTTTGACGATGACGTCCTTGGATCCGGTGCCGCGCAGCCCGACCACGTCCCAGGAATCCTCCACGATCTCGTAATCCGACCGCGGCAGGATCATGTGCAGCATCTGCGGCGGCATCAGCGGTTTACCTTCCGCATCGCCGATCATCGCGCCGAGGATGATCCAGTCGCACGCGTCGGTTCCGGAGCTGAACTGCCAGCGTCCGTTGAAGAGGTAGCCGCCGTCGACGGGTTTGGCCACGCCTTGCGGCGCGTACGGCGATGCCATCCAGGTATCGATGTCGTCGGCCCAGACTTCCTCGCCGACACGCGGGTCGGCGTAGGCGAGCTGATAGGGGTGCACGCCCACCACGCCGTTGATCCAGCCGGCCGCGGGGTCCAGGGCCGCGGTCGCCATCACGGTCTCGGCGAATTCGCGCGGAGGGGCCTCGTAGCCGCCGTGCTTCTTGGGTTGCAGCAGCCGGATGGACCCGGCGGCTTTCATGGATTTGACCGTCGCGTCGGTCAGCCGCCCGATCTTCTCGGCCTCTTCGGCCTGCTCCTTGAACTGCTCGGCCAGTTGCATCACCCGGTCGAGTACGCGCTCACTCATGCTGGTGTCCTCACTGTGTGCTTGCCCTTGATGGTCTACCGCACTGGCGACGCGGACGGGACGGAATCCCAATCAGCGGGCGGCATTTCCAGGTCAGTACTCGATGTGAAGGTCGTCGGTGCGCGGTCGGGCCTGGCAGCCGAGTATGAGGCCCTCGGCCAGGTCGGCCGGGTCGAGGATGTCGCAGGTTGCCGTGTCGACCTCGCCGGACACCACGGTCGCGACACACGATCCGCAGTGGCCTTCGCGGCACGAGTGCGGAGCATCGATCCCGGCGTCGAGCATCACCTCGACCAGCGACTTGTCGCGAGGCCAGCGGAGGCGGTGCTGGATTCCGTCCAGCTCGACGCACACGGTGGCATCGACGCGCGTGCCGCCGGCCCGGGTCGAAGACATGTAATGATCCTGAGGGCTCCGCGGAGATCGCGTCGAGACGCCCGTCCGGTGGTCGGAACGGCGTCTACCCGATGTCCGGTCATCGGGAAACCGGCGGGGCGCCCGCGGCCCTACGGCCTACCGTAGCTCCGTGGGTATCTCCGAGCAGCGGTCGAGCGTGGATGCGGTGGTGGTGGGCGCTGGCTTCGCCGGTCTGTACGCCCTGCACAAGCTGCGGTCGCAGGGGTTGACGGTGCGGGTGTTCGAGGCGGCGCCGGAGGTCGGGGGAACCTGGTACTACAACCGCTATCCGGGGGCGCGTTGCGACGTCGAGAGTGTCGACTACTGCTACTCGTTCGATCCCGAACTCGAGCAGGAGTGGGACTGGTCGGAGAAGTACGCCACCCAGGCCGAGATTCTGCGCTACCTGAACTGGGTCGCCGACAGGCTCGACCTGCGCGACGGCATCACGTTCAACACCCGGGTCGCCTCGGCGGTGCTCGACGAAGAGAACCTGACCTGGACGGTGAGCACCGACGGCGGCGAGGTTGTCTCCGCCCGCTTCTGTGTGATGGCGACCGGCCCGCTGTCCGCGGCGCTGACGCCCGACTTTCCCGGCCTCGAGGACTATGCGGGCGACCTCTACCACACCGCGCACTGGCCGCACGAACCCGTCGATTTCACCGGAAAGCGGGTCGCGGTGATCGGTACAGGTTCGTCGGGAATCCAGTCCATTCCGGTCATCGCCGAACAGGCCGATCGGCTCTATGTGTTTCAGCGGACACCGAATTACAGTGTGCCCGCCGGTAATCGCCCGTTGACCGACGAGGATCGAGCCCAGATCAAGGCCACGTACGCCGAACGCCGACGACTGTCGTGGCGCAGCGGCGGTGGTTCACCGCACGTCACTCATCCAAAACCCACGATGGAGGTCACGCCCGAAGAGCGTCGGGCGGCGTTCGAGAAGCGCTGGGAACTCGGGGGTGTGCTGTTCTCGAAGACGTTTGGCGATCAGATGATCGACATGGCCGCCAACGACGAAGCGCGGAAGTTCTACGAGGAGAAGGTGCGCGCGGTGATCGACGACCCCGAAGTCGCCGAACTCCTCATCCCCAATGACCATCCCATCGGCACCAAGCGAATCTGCACCGACACCAACTACTTTCAAACGTTCAACGAGGCGCACGTGAGCCTGGTCAGCGTGCGAAAGACACCCATCACGTCCATCGACGCCGACGGGATCAACACCACCGACGCCCGTTACGACGTGGACGCGATCGTGCTCGCCACCGGCTTCGACGCGATGACCGGTGCGCTGGCCAAGATCGACATAGTCGGCCGCGGCGGTCAGAGTCTGCGCGACGACTGGGCAGACGGTCCGCGTACCTACCTGGGCCTCGGTGTGGACGGCTTTCCGAACCTGTTTCTGGTGTCGGGTCCCGGCGCCCCTGCAGTGCTGGCGAACATGGTGCTGCATGCCGAGGCGAACGTGAACTGGATCGCCGAGGCGATCGCGCATCTCGACGGGCACGGCCACGCCGCGATCGAGGCCACCTCTGATGCCGTGGACAACTGGCTCGCCGAATGCAACCGCCGCGCGGAAGCGACACTGTTCCCGATGGCCAACTCCTGGTACGTGGGCGCCAACGTGCCGGGCAAACCGCGCGGATTCATGTTGTTCATCGGGGGATTCGCCACCTACCTCGACATCTGCGCGGAGGTGGCCGGCGCGGGCTACAAGGGCTTCCGTCTGCTGGGAGCGCCTTAGCTGCTACGGGTGAGGAACGCCAGGACGACGCTCTCGAACGCCGCCTTGGCTTCGATCATCGCCCAGTGTCCACAGTCGGGGAATACGTGCAGTTCCGCGTTGGGGATGGTGCGCATCGGAATCAACGCCATGTCTAGGGGGCTCACGCGATCGTCTCGGCCCCAGGTCAGCAGCGTCGGCGCCGCCACCTTGTGCATCAACGCCCACGGCATCGGCACGTCGGCGGCTTTCATCATGGCCATCATCTGAGCGAAGGCCTTCTTACCGTACATGCGTCGCGCGGCCGCAAGGGTTTCCGGATCGCTGGCCAACTGCCAGCGTTCCTCGATCAGTTGCTCGGTGATAAGCGACTGGTCGTAGACCATCGAGTTGAGCCAGTCGACCAACCGCTGCCGGGTGGGATCCTCGGTGAACTCCTGCAGGAGGCGGATGCCCTCGCTGGGACCGGGACTGAAGACGTTGGTGCCGATGCCGCCGATGGTGACGAGCTTGCCGATGCGGTCGGGGTTGTTGATCGCGAAGTTGATTCCGACGCCGCCGCCCATCGAGTTGCCGACGATGTCGACGCGATCCACTCCCAACGCGTCCAGGAACGGTCCAACGGCGCCCTGCGCGGTGATCATCGGATGGCCGCCGAAGTCGTCGCTCACCCCGAATCCGGGGAACTCCAGGATCAAGCAGCGAAACCGTTCGGCGAAGGTCGGCAGCACGCCCCGGAAGTTGCGCCATCCGGTGACGCCCGGGCCGGACCCGTGCAAGAACAGCAGAACGGGACCGTCGCCGGCGTCGTAGTAGCGCAGCACTCCGGCAGGTGTCGCTGTCTCGCGGAGGTCGTTCTCGACACGGGTGAGGAAAGCTGGTGGGTCGGCCACGTGCACAGCCTGCCATGTGCTCTGCACACTTCGCGCGGCGGTTCCACTCACCGGGCCTCCCGGTAAGCGGGACGTTCACTGTGCCACCGCAAATTTCGCTGCGACGCTTGCGTCTCGAGGCAAGGGGTCGTCGCCCCGTGCCTGTGTGGTCACAGTGTCAGGACGGAGTACCCGGCGATGGCGGATAAGGCAGCCGAGCGGTGGTCGCCCGGGCTGCCGCCGATCCGCGGTCTCGCCGGGCCGATGCACGCGGTCGGCGGACTGTTCGCGATGTCGGCTGATGCGGTGCGGTTTGTGTTTCGGCGGCCGTTTCAATGGTGGGAGTTTCTGGAGCAGTGCTGGTTCATTGCGCGGGTGGCGTTGGCGCCGACGTTGTTGGTGGCGATTCCGTTCACGGTGTTGGTGAGCTTCACGCTGAACATCTTGTTGCGGGAGTTGGGTGCTGCTGATCTCTCGGGCGCGGGCGCGGCCTTCGGTGCGGTGACGCAGGTAGGGCCGATCGTGACGGTGTTGATCGTGGCCGGTGCGGGGGCAACGGCGATGTGTGCGGATCTGGGGTCGCGAACCATCCGCGAGGAGATCGACGCGATGGAAGTGCTCGGCATCGATCCGGTGCAGCGGTTGGTGACGCCGCGGATGTTGGCCTCGGGGCTGGTGGCGTTGCTGCTCAACAGCCTGGTGGTGATCATCGGGATCATCGGTGGCTACACGTTCTCGGTGTTCGTCCAGGACGTCAATCCGGGGGCGTTCGCAGCGGGGATCACGTTGTTGACCGGGGTGCCTGAGGTGGTCATCAGCTGCGTGAAGGCGGCGTTGTTCGGGTTGATCGCGGGGTTGGTGGCCTGTTATCGGGGGTTGACGATCTCCGGGGGCGGGGCCAAGGCGGTCGGTAACGCGGTCAACGAGACCGTGGTGTATGCGTTCATAGCGCTGTTCGTGATCAACGTGGTGGTCACCGCCATCGGCATCCGGATGACGACGGGATAGCGATCCGGTGGGCACCACAACGATTCTGCGTACGTCATACCCGCGCCTCACCCGGCAAGTCCGGCGGCCAGTCGACCTGCTGTCCCGCCTCGGCGACCACATTCTTTTCTACGGACGCGCACTCGCGGGGGTGCCGCATGCGGCGATGCATTTCCGCAAGGAGGTCGTCCGGTTGATCGCCGAGATCTCCATGGGTGCAGGCACGTTGGCGATGATCGGCGGCACGGTGGCCATTGTCGGGTTCTTGACGCTGGCCGCCGGTGGCACGTTGGCGGTGCAGGGGTACTCGTCGCTCGGTGATATCGGGATCGAGGCGCTGACGGGCTTTTTGGCGGCGTTCATCAATGTCCGGATCGCGGCGCCGGTGGTGGCCGGGATCGGGTTGGCCGCCACCTTCGGGGCCGGGGTGACCGCCCAGCTCGGGGCGATGCGCATCAACGAGGAGATCGACGCGCTGGAATCAATGGGCATCAGGCCAGTGGAGTATCTGGTGTCCACCCGGATCGTGGCGGGAATGGTCGCGATCACCCCGCTGTACTCGATCGCGGTGCTTTTGTCGTTTGTGGCGTCGCAGTTCACCACGGTGGTGCTGTTCGGCCAGTCCGGCGGCCTCTATGACCACTACTTCGACACGTTCTTGAACCCGATCGATCTGTTGTGGTCGTTCCTGCAGGCCGTGCTGATGGCGATCACGATCCTGTTGATCCACACCTACTTCGGCTACTTCGCCGCGGGGGGACCATCGGGGGTCGGGGTGGCGGTCGGCAACGCGGTGCGCACCTCCTTGGTCGTCGTCGTGTCGGTGACGCTGCTTGTCTCCCTCGCGGTCTACGGCTCCAACGGCAACTTCAACCTCTCCGGATAGGTATGACGGTGACGGACACGCACGAACCACTGCCACCGACCAGCCCGCGCGATGTCGCACGGGCGGTGGCGGGCTTCGTCACGGTGGTGGCGATCGTGGCGGTCGTCGTCGCCGCGATTGCCCTCTTCCGCGGCGATTTCACCAAGACTCAAGCCCTGACCGTCATCGCGGATCGTGCCGGGTTGGTGATGAATCCCGACGCCCGGGTGAAGCTGCACGGCGCCCAGGTCGGCACCGTCTCCGCGATCGAGCCGCTATCCGACGGGCAAGCCGCGATCCACCTCGCGATGGACCCCGCGGCACTGGAGCTGATCCCGGCGAACGTGCGCGTCGACATCACGTCGTCGACGGTCTTCGGGGCGAAATTCGTTTCTCTGGTGCCGCCTTCGGATCCGTCACCCAAATCCTTGCGCGCCGGCCAGGTCCTCGACGCCGACCACGTCACCGTCGAAATCAATACCATTTTCCAACAGCTGGTCTCGGTACTGAGCAAGATCGAGCCTGCCAAGCTCAACGAGACACTCGGCGCCCTGGCCTCCGGAATCAGCGGCCGCGGTGAGAAGTTCGGTCAGACTCTGTCGGATCTCGACACGATGCTCGCGAAGCTGGATCCCAGCTTGGACAGCCTCAGCCACGACATCGCCGTCCTGCCAGAAGTGCTCGACGCCTATGCCGACGCCAGCCCGGACCTGGTCGCGATCATCGACAGTTCGACGCGCGTGAGCGACACGGTTGTCGAAACACAGCAGGATCTCGACAGAATGCTGCTGAGCACCATCGGGCTGGCCGACATCGGCAACGCCGTGCTGACCGCCAACCGACCGGCCGTCACCGAAGTCCTCGAGCTCCTGGTGCCGACGACCGACCTGACCAACCAGTACCATTCCGCCCTGAATTGCGTTCTGGCGGGCATGGCCCCGTTGGCCAAAGCAGCACCGACACCGGTCCCCGGAGTCCTGCTGCTCGACTCCTTCGTGCTCGGCTCCGAACGCTATCGGTACCCAGGGAACCTGCCCAAAGTGGCGGCCAAGGGCGGCCCCCAGTGCGCGGGGCTGCCGGACGTCGGCTACGAAACGCGCGCGCCCTACGTCGTCAGCGACATCGACGCCAGCCGCGCACAGTATGGAAACCAGGGCATCCTGTTGAACTCCGACGCGCTCAAGCAGGCACTCTTCGGGCCGATCGACGGGCCGCCCCGCAACACCGCACAGATCGGCATGCCGGGATGAGTGGTGTGGGCACAGCGATCAAGGTGAGTGTGTTCGGCGCGGTCATGCTGCTGCTGACTGCCGCGTTGTTCGCCATCTTCGGGCAGTACCGCGCCGGATCAACGAACGACTACACCGCCGTGTTCACCGACGTGTCGGACTTGAAATCCGGTGACTCGGTGCGGGTGTCAGGAATTCGCGTCGGCACTGTCCAAGAGGTGTCGCTGCAATCGGACAACACCGTCGCCGTCACCTTCGACGCCGGTACCGATATCGTCCTCACCACCGGCACCAAGGCGGCGGTGCGCTACCTCAACCTGGTGGGCGACCGCTACCTCGAACTCCTCGACGGTCCCGGATCGACGACGATCGCCCCCGCCGGCAGCCGGATTCCCCTCGAGCGGACCGAACCGGCGCTCGACCTCGACCTCCTGCTCGGCGGCTTGAAGCCGGTGATCCGGGGCTTGAACCCCGACGATGTCAATGCGCTCACCAACTCGCTGATCCAGATCCTGCAGGGTCAGAGCGGCGACGTCGAATCGTTGTTCGCCAAGACCGCATCCTTCACCACCGCGATCGCCGACAACGGTCAGACCGTCCGACAACTGATCGACAACCTCGACACCGTGATGGCCACCATCGCCAAGGACGGAGCCAAATTCTCCGGCGTGGTCGACCGCCTCGAGAAACTGATCACCGGCCTGGCCGCCGACCGAGACCCGATCGGCGAGGCCATCATTGCACTCGACAACGGAACCGCGTCGCTGGCCGACCTGATGGCCGAGGCGCGGGCACCGCTCGCCGGAAGCGTCGACCAACTCAACCGCGTCGCTCCGCTGATCGAGAAAGACATTCCGCTGCTGGACGTCTCGTTGCAGAAGACGCCGGCGAACTACAAGAAACTGGTTCGGCTCGGCGCCTATGGAAGCTTCCTCAACCAGTACCTCTGCGGGATCTCGGTGCGGGTCACCGATCTGCAGGGCCGCACCGCCCATTTCCCCTGGATCATCCAAAACACTGGAAGGTGTGGCGAGCCCTGATGTTGAAATACCGTGGCGCGTCGCTCATCCGATCCGGATTCATCGGCGTGGTGTTGATCGTTCTCGTCATCGCCGTCGGCCTACAACCCGAACGGCTGTGGTCATGGGCCACGGCGATCAGATATCAGGCGCTGTTCACGGAGGCCGGCGGCCTGGCGCCGGGTAACGACGTCAAGGTCTCCGGTATCACCGTCGGTTCGGTTTCCGACGTCACCCTGAGCAAGGGTAAGGCGCTGGTGACGTTCACCCTCGACGGAAACGTCCGACTCGGCTCCCAGACCACCGCGCACATCCGCACCGGAACCCTGCTCGGGGAGCGCACGATGACGGTCGAACCGGCGGGCGAGGGTTCGATGAAACCGGCCGACGTGATCCCGCTGTCACGGACCTCGTCGCCGTACTCGCTGACTGAGGCGGTGAGCGAGTTCACCACGAATACGGCGGCCACCGACACCGCATCGGTCAACCACGCCCTGGACACGCTCTCTGAGACCATCGACCGGATTGCGCCGCAACTCGGTCCCACCTTCGACGGCCTGAGCCGTCTGTCTCACTCACTGACCGGCCGCGATGAGTCGCTGGCCAGACTGCTCGAGAGCGCCGCCGACGTGACCGGTGTGCTGTCGGAACGCAGCCAGCAGCTCAACACCTTGATCCTCAACGCCAATGACCTGATGGGCGTGCTCGAATCGCGCCGGCATGCCATCGTCAACCTGCTGGCCAACACCTCCGCGGTCGCTCAGCAGTTGACGGGTCTGGTGCACGACAACGAGCAGGAACTCGCTCCGACGTTGGAGAAGTTGAACTCGGTCTACGTGATGCTCGAGCGAAACGGTGACAACATCGCCAAGGCGCTCACCGGCCTGGCGAAATACCAGGTGACCCAGGGCGAGGCGGTCAACAACGGGTTCTACTACAACGCCTTTGTGGGAAACCTGCTGCCGGGGCCGGCCCTGCAACCGTTCCTCGACTACGCGCTTGGCTTCCGACGCGGTGTGAACGCCGGCCAGCCACCCGACAACGCAGGCCCACGCGCCGAGTTCCCGTTTCCGTACAACGGGATACCGGGAGGGTCACGATGATTGGACGCAAAACGCTTGTGGCCGCAGTGTTTTTCACGCTGGTCGGTCTTCTGGTCGCGGGCACCGCGGTCGTGGTCAGGCAGTCGTTCTTCGGTCCGAGGACCATCACGGCGTATTTCACGTCCGCGACGGCGATCTATCCGGGTGACGAGGTGCGCGTCGCGGGGGTCCGGGTGGGCACCATCGAATCGATCGAGCCAGACGGTGCGCACACGCGGATGCGGCTCTCCGTCGATCGCGACGTGCCGATCCCGGCGGACGCCAAAGCCGTGATCGTCGCTTCGAACCTGGTGTCGGCCCGATTCGTGCAACTTGCGCCCGCCTACGAAACCAGCGGCCCGACGATGCCCGACGATGCGGTCATCGGTGTCGACCGCACCGCGGTACCGGTCGAGTGGGACGAGGTCAAAGAGCAGTTGACTCGACTGGCGGCCGATCTCGGCCCCAGCGGCGACATCTCGACAACCTCGGTCGGTCGATTCATCGACAGCGCGGCAAATGCCATGCACGGCAACGGCGGCAGGCTGCGCGAGACGATCACCCAGCTGTCCCAGGTCGGCCGCATCCTCGCCGACGGCAGTGGCGACATCGTCGACGTCATCGAGAACCTACAGACGTTCGTCACCGCGCTGCGCGACAGCAACACCCAGATCGTGCAGTTCCAGGACCGGCTGGCCACGGTCAGCAGTGTCGTCGACGCGAGCAGATCCGAGCTCGACGCAGCACTGACCCATCTGGCCGAAGCGGTCGGGGAGGTACAACGTTTCGTCGCCGGCTCCCGGAACCAGACGGCCGAGCAGATCCAGCGGCTCGCCGAGGTCACCCAGAACCTCGCCGACAATAGGCTGGCGCTGGAGAACGTCTTACACGTTGCGCCCAATGCCATCGGCAACGGCTACAACATCTACAACCCGGACACCGGAACCATGATCGGCGGATTCGCGATGTCCAACTTCGCCAACCCCGTGCAACTGGTGTGCTCGGCGATCGGGGCGGTGAAGAACGCGACGGCAGACGAGTCGGCGAAAGCGTGCGCCCAGTATCTCGGTCCCGCACTGCGATTGCTCAACTTCAACTATCTGCCGATGCCGTTCAACGCCTACCTGCAGAAGTCGCCGAGCCCGGGCAATTTGATCTACGCGGATCCCGCACTGGCCCCCGGCGGGGCCGGCGGAAGCCCACCGACCCAGGGGGACACACCTGCGGTGTCGGCCTACACCGGAGCGGGTGACATCCCGCCGCCGGCGGGGTGGAACACACCAGCCGGGCCACCCGGCGCCTACGCCCCGACAGGACTGCCCGCTGCGCCCCAGCCCGCCCTGTACCCGGGCGCACCGGTCCCGCCGCAGCCGACGTCGCTTCAAGACATGCTGCTGCCGGCCGAAGCGCCGCCTGCGCCGTCACCCACGGAAGGCCTGCCGCCGTCATGATCTGCACAAGGTCGGTCCGACGCATCATCGCCACGCTGTGCTGCGCGATGATCGCGGTGACCGGATGCTCCTTCGAGGGCGTGAACTCGCTGCCGTTGCCGGGCACCGTCGGTCGCGGGCCGGACGCCGCGGTGTACCACGTTCAGCTTGTCAATGTCGGTTCGCTGGAATCCAATTCGCCGGTGCTCATCGATGACGTCGTCGTCGGCAGCATCGGCAAGATGAGGGTGCGGAACTGGCGAGCCGATCTCGAGGTGTCGGTTCGCCCCGACGTCGTCGTGCCGGCCAACGCCGTGGCGACGGTGGGACAGACCAGCCTCCTCGGATCCATGCATCTGGCGCTCGACCCGCCGCTCGGCGAGGCGCCCCGCGGCAGGCTCGAGCCGGGATCGACCATCGGACTCGACAAGTCCTCGACGTATCCGTCCACCGAGCAGACGTTGTCGTCGCTGTCGGTGGTGGTCAACGGTGGTGGTCTCGGTCAGATGGGGGACATCGTCCGCGAGTTCAACGCCGGGCTCAACGGCCGCGAGAGCCAGATCAGGGATCTGTTGGTGCGCCTGAACGACTTCGTCGGCATGCTCGACACCCAACGTGACGACGTCAACGCGTCGATCGCAGCCATGAACCGGATGTCCGGCACGTTCGCCGCCGAACATGAGGCGATCACCGAAGCGTTGCAGCGCATCCCGCCGGCGCTCGATGTCCTGGTCAACGAGCGCCCCCGCATCACCGAGGCACTGGAGCGGCTGGGGCGATTCAGTGACACGGCAACCGGCCTGATCACCGACACCCGAGACGATCTGGTACGCAACCTCGCCAACCTCGAACCGACGTTGCGCGCCCTGGCCGATGTCGGACCCGACCTGGGCACCGTGCTGGCTTACGCGCCGACTTTCCCGTACACGCAAAGCTTCATCGACCGTGCGATCCGAGGCGATTACATGAATCAGTTCATCGTCTTCGACTTCACCATCCCGCGGCTCAAGAGGGGATTGTTCCTCGGCACCCGCTGGGGACAGGAGGGCGCACCGATGGTGCCCGCACCCGGCGATCCGTGGTATCTCGCCTACACCTACGATCCGCTCAAGGCGCCCATTACCGCTACGCCGACCGAAGTCGCGGAGTTACCGCCGTTGGTGGATTCACCGGCCGACATCGGCGCTGAAGGCGGTAGCTGATGCTGACGCGCTTCGTACGAAATCAGTTGATCGTCTTCACGATCGCATCTGTCCTCGGCATTTCGCTGATGTTCTTCAACTACATGCAGGTGCCGACGCTGCTGGGGATCGGCCGCATCACGGTGAAGTTGGAGTTGGCGGGCACCGGTGGTCTCTACCGGTTCGCCAATGTGACCTACCGGGGGGTACAGGTCGGCAAGGTGGTGGATGTGCGCCCCACCCGTGACGGCGCCGTCGCGACGCTATCGCTGGATACGTCACCGAGAATCCCCGCGGCCTCCCACGCCAATGTGCGCAGCGTCTCGGCGGTCGGCGAGCAGTACGTCGATCTGACGCCCGACAACGCCGATGGTCCCTATCTCGAGGACGGATCGGTCATCCGCAAAGCGCAGACATCCATTCCGCAAGAGGTCGGCCCCATGCTCGATCAGCTCAGCGCACTCGTCGACAGTGTGCCCAAGGACAGAATCAGCGCACTGCTCGACGAGTCGTACAAGGGCCTCAACGGAACCGGCTACGATCTCGGTTCACTGTTCGACTCCTCGGCGAAGATCGTCGGCGACGGCAGCGCGGTGGCCGACCGGACGCGAACCCTGATCGACGACAGCCGTCCGCTGCTGGACGGTCAGGCGCGATCGGCCGACGCGATCCGTACCTGGGCACGCAGCGTGGCAGGCATCACCGGCCAACTGGCGGTTAACGATCCGCAAATCCGTACCGTATTGGAGGTCGGACCCGGCGCGGCCGACGAAGCGTCGCGGCTGTTCGACCAAGTCAAGGCCACCTTGCCCGTGCTGCTGGCCAATCTCACCGCGATCGGCAAGGTCGGCGTCACCTATCACGCATCCCTGGAACAACTGCTCGTGCTGTTTCCGCCCTACGTCGCCGCCACCCAGACGGTCGGGGTCTCGAGCAACAACCCGACCGGGATGGCGTTAGGTGACTTCACGATGGTGATGAACGACCCACCGGCCTGCACAGTCGGATTTCTGCCACCGAGCATGTGGCGCTCGCCCGAGGACGAAACCATCGTCGACACCCCCGATGGGCTGTACTGCAAACTTCCCCAGGATTCACCCATCGGCGTTCGCGGCGCCCGAAACTATCCGTGCATGGGGCAGCCGGGAAAGCGCGCCCCCACCGTGGAGATCTGCGAGAGCGACAAGCCGTTCGAACCGCTGGCGATACGCCAGCATCCCTTGGGTCCCTACCCGATCGATCCGAACATGATCGCGCAGGGAGTTCCGCCCGACGATCGAGTTGACTTCGGCGACCGCATCCACGCTCCAATCGAGGGCACCCCGGCCTCACCACCGGCCGAACCGTCCGGTGCGGACGATCCGGTTGCGACGCCGAGCTCGAACAGGTCAGGCGGACCGGAAGGACCATCGGTTGCCTTCGCCACCTACGATCCGCGAACGGGGCAGTACGCCACTCCCGACGGGATGGTGTTCCGCCAGGGCGACCTCGTCACCCCTGCGGGACCGCGGCCGTGGACGGAACTGTTGACGGCCGGCAGCCGATGATCCTCAGCTGCCCGTCTCGACCAACTTGAACGGCATGGTGATGAACACCGGCTTGCTCACCCCGCAGGCACCGCTGACACCCGTCGTCTGGTCTTCACCTGCCAACGTCGTCGACGTGGGGTCGGTCTGGCTGCCGTCCTCGATGACCGGGACGAACCGAAATACCTGAAGTCCCGGCGCCGCCGTGCCGTCTGGACACGGCACCCAGTTCTCGACGGTGTGCTTGACGTACCAGACGCCGCCGGTTTTGTAGATCGGTGCGCTCCAACCGAAGTTGCTGACCACGGTTCCCGTGCACTCGGTCGGGTAACTGCAGACCGTCGAGATCGTCCAGGTGCTGCGCAGGCTGTCCAGTTGGCGAAACCTGTCGTTGGTCTTGGCCCATTCGCCGTTCGACGTCGCAGTGTAGGTACCGTTGAGACCCCAGTCGTCCTCGGAGGCGTGGGCGGTAGGCGCGCATCCGGCGATGGTGAGCCCAAGCGCCAATGCAGTCGCGAATCCCGCCAGCTCCGCGATTCTCAACCCCAGCTCCTCACCAGCGACAGTTCGGTCAGAAAATCAAACTAGCGGTCGTATCGGGGCGGGCCCGACTGCCGTCCGCTCAGCGGGAGCGCTCGAGCGAACCTGTCCCGCTTGCAGGGATACCTCTGATCGAGAGCGTCTCGAATCGGTGAGGATCAGTGCACACGACCACGAGGCCGGAGACCGGAATGAAAGCCGCACTGCTTGTCATCGCGTTCATCGCCGCAGCGTTGGTGTCTCCGGTGACAGCGCAGGCCCACACCCCGTACGGCAATTTCGAACTGCACATCGACGGTCGATACGACTTCCACACGTGGTTGTGGGTGATCTCGCGTTGTGACGGTCAGTGCGTGACGGTTCGGGCGGTACCGCAGCCCATCGCGAAGGCATTCCCGTACCGGGGGACCGCGCAGTTGACCGACGGACGGTACACGCTGACGGTCGACGTACCGGATGGTTTGCGGTGCGGCAACGTCTATTACGGGCCGGTCATTCCGACCCGCGACGTCTATTCCTGGGATGCGACGACCCGGTCCGGGACACTGGAATCCTCCTTCGCGGTGGGGTGTGACGGTGCTCCCGGCGGCACCTTCACCTACCCGTTTCAGCTCGTGCGGCTGTAGCCGCCGCCTGCACTGACACCTCCTGACTCAAGTCAAGTCCATGACCGGCTGCCGACCCCTGAATGCTGTTGAACAGACGTCAATTACGCTGTAGTTGACCGATGTTGCTCGTTGGGGGCCTCGGTCTGGCGGCAAGATTATTTCTGATTCAAGTCAGTTATGGTGGGGTGCCGCGTAGGCTGACCGCCGGATCGGACCGGCCAAGTCGGGATGGAGTCGTCTGAGTGAAACCCGGGACTGTCGAGCGGGGCCGGAAGGGCCAGCAGACACGCGAGAGGCTTCTGGGTGCCGCGATCGCGGAGTTCAAGCGCGGCGGCATGGCCGCTGCCGACATCGGCGCGATCGTGTCGGCGGCCGGCGTCGCGCATGGGACGTTCTTCTTCCACTTCCCGACCAAGGAACACATCCTGCTGGAGTTGGAGACCCGCGAACAGGTGCGCATGGCCGCGGAGTTGACGCGCTACTTCCGTCAACCGCGCGACGTGCGGACCATCCTGGCCAAGGCGGTCAGCATTCTGGAGGCGCTCGAGCGCAGGCTGGGCAATCGGTTGTTCAAAGACTTTCTGGCCCTGCACTTCTCGACAACCAATCCGCCCTCAGAAGAGTGGACGGTGCACCCGGTCATCGTCGCCTTCGTCGAGGAACTGCAACGCGCGCAGCAGCGCGGCCTCATCCCCGCCCAGGTCGACGTGATGCTCAACGGGGTGTCGTTTCTGGCGGGCCTCTACGCGCTGCTGATCACGCTGCCGGAGTCGCGCGAGATCCGCCGACCCGTCATCGACGAGTACCTCACCACCTACGTGTACGGGATGCGGGCGGCATGAATTCCGGGGATACGGTGCACATATGAATTCAGTGGCGATAATCACCGGCGGTGCCGGGGGCATGGGCGTGGCGACCGCGAAGGTGGTGGGACGCGATCATGCCGTGGTGCTCTGCGACGTCAGGCAGGACCGGCTCGAGACCGCGGACGTCGCGCTGCGCGACCTCGGGATAGACCCGACCGTCGTCAATTGCGACGTCACCGACCGCGCCGCGGTCGAGTGGCTCTTCAAGACGGCCGCGGGCCTCGGCAGGATCGCCTCGGTGATCCACGCCGCAGGGGTCAGCCCCAGCATGGGCGACGCGGACTACGTCATGCGCACCAACGCGCTCGGCACGCTGAATGTCAACGAGGTCTTCTACGCCGGCGCGGGCCAGGGTGCCGCGATCGTCAACGTCGCCTCGATGGCCGCTCATCTGCTGCCCGATGAGGTGATCCCGACCAAGCAGTTCCCGCTGGCTCTGAGCGACGAGCAGACGTTCATGACCGCGATGGCCGCGGCCTGCGAGATCGTGCCCGAACAGTTGCGCTCCGGGATCGCCTACGCCGTCAGCAAGAGCTTTGTGCGCTGGTACAGCAGCGCGCAGGCCGAACGGTTCAACGGTCGCGGACTGCGCGTCGTCTCGGTGTCGCCGGGGTCGGTGGACACCGAGATGGGCCGGTTGGAGGAGAACGCCGGGGCCGGTGCGCTGGTCGCCGACGCCGCGGTGCCGCGCTGGGGCACACCGGAGGAGATGGCGGAACTGCTCGCCTTCTGCGTCAGCGACAAGGCCGGCTACCTGACCGGCACCGACATCCTCAACGACGGCGGCGTGGTCGCCTCGGTGAAGGAGCGCGCCAGGGTCTCCGAGAGCGGCTGAGCCGGGGAGGCGGGGTCCTCGCCCGCTATCTTGGGTGGCGTGACCGACGAACGCCAGGCCGTTGTGCGACCACCGGTCGATGACGCCACCCGGCGCACCTTCGGCAGGCCCGACGGGGTGGACAGCTCCTTCGCGGAGCCGGCGGATCGCACCGATCAGCGCCCCGACGCCCCGACCAACCAGGAACCGCATGCGGTGCTGGCCGCGGCGTTCCCTGCGCCACCGGCCACCGACACCGAGGCCGACCAGGACATCGAGGGTGACCAGGACACGCAGGACATCCCGGCTGCGCCGACGCCCGTCGTCGCACCGCCGCCCGAGCCCGTCGGCAAGCTGGGCGTGCGCGATGTGCTGTTCGGTAAGCGGCTGACGTGGCCGGCCCTGACGTTGCTGGGCGTCGTCGCCCTGGTACTCGGACTGATGGGCGGCTGGGTCGGCCGCAAGACCGCGGAGGTGATCGAGGCGTTCACCACGCCGAAGGTCACGATCTCCACCACCAGCGACGGCGGCCTGCCGGAGGGCAGGTTCGCGAAAGTCGCCGCCGCCATTGCCGATTCCGTCGTCACCATCGAGACGGTCAGCGACTCCAAGGGCTCGCAGGGTTCGGGGGTGGTGGTCGACGGCCGCGGCTACATCGTCACCAACAACCACGTCATCGCCGAGGCCGCCAGCAGGCCCGACCAGTTCAAGATGACGGTCATCTTCAACGACGGCACCGAAGTGGTGGCCAACGTCGTCGGCAGCGACGAGAAGACCGACCTGGCCGTGCTCAAGGTCGACGATGTCGACAACCTGACCGTCGCGCGGTTGGGCGACTCCGACAAGCTGCGCGTCGGCGACGAGGTGATCGCGGCGGGCGCCCCACTGGGTCTGCGCAGCACCGACACCCAGGGCATCGTCAGCGCACTGGACCGCGCCGTGCGGATTCCCGGCGAGGGTTCTGCGGAGATCGTCATCGACGCGGTGCAGACCGATGCGCCGATCAACCGTGGCAACTCCGGCGGTCCGCTGGTCAACATGAACGCCGAGATCATCGGCATCAACACCGCGGGCAAGTCACTGTCCGACAGCGCCAGCGGGCTGGGCTTCGCGATCCCGGTCAACGAGATGCGCCACGTCGTCCAGACACTGATCCGCGACGGCGAGATCAATCATCCGACGCTGGGATTGACCGCCGAATCGGTCAGCGACACCGCGCCGGCCGGGGCGAAGGTGACCAAGGTGAACAACGGCGGTCCCGCCGACCGCGCCGGGCTTCGGCAGGACGACGTCGTGGTCAAGGTCGGTGACCGCGTGATCGACGGGGTCGACGAGTTCGTCGTCGCGGTGCGCAAACTCCGGATCGGGCAGGACGCGTCCATCGAGGTGCTTCGCGACGGTGAGCGGGTCACGCTGACCGTGCGCCCCGAGGCGGACAAGAAGCGCTGATCAGACCTGGGCGGGCAACGGGCCGGTGATCTTCGACGGCCGGCTGAACAGCGCCATCACCAAGCAGAGCCCGGCGGCCAGGCCGAAGGCGGCCTGCACGCTGAGCGCATCGGCGGTTCCGCCCAGCACGGCCGCCGCCAACGGCCGCGAACCGAGGAAACCGACCAGCCACAGCGCCATGATCCGGCCCCGGAACTCCTCGGGCGCGCGCTCCTGCACCACCGTGCTCAAGCCCGTCATCGCCCAGCCGAAACCCAGCCCGGCCACGGCGAACCCGGCCAGCGCGAGCGTGACCGTGGGCGCACCGACGAGCACCGCACATCCTGCGCCCAGGCCCACCAGCCCGTAGGCCGACACATTCGTGGACGCCATCCGCCCGCGCATCAGCGCCAGTACCGCCATCCCGATCGCCGCACCGATGCCGTAGACCGTCGACAACGTGCCGACCAGTTGGGCGCCCCCGCCGAACTCCGCGGCCATCGACGGCGCCAGGGTGATCGACGAGTCTGAGGCGAAACCGACCGCGGCGACCGCGAGCAGGGTCAGCAGCAACGGACGGTCGCGCCAGACGTAGCGGATGGCGGCGCGGACACGGTAGTCGGCGTCGGCCAACCGGGCCGGTGGTCCGGGGAAACGCACACCGATCAGGAACAGGATGAACACGAAATGCGATGCGGCGGCGACCGCGAACGCGGTGGCCGGTCCGGAGTGCGCGGCCAGATAGGCGCCCATGGCGGGCCCGATGATGCGGCTGAAGGTCATCGGGAAACTGTTGAGCGCCATGGCCGTCGACAATTCGCCGTCACGAATCAAGCTGGGCACGATCGACTGCATCGCGGGCCCGCCCACCACGAACCCGAAACCCACCACCAGCGTTCCGAGCAGCACCGGGAGCGCGGCGGCCATGCCCTGGCCGCCCGGTTCGATGAACATCCACACCGCGATCAGGCCGGAACCGGCCACGCACAGCATCCGGCCGAACAGGATCTGCCGCAACGGGTCACCGGTGTCGGCCCATTTGCCGCTGGTCGGGCTGAGCAGCAACTGCGGTACGAACTGGGCCACCCCCACCAGGCCGACCATCAGCGCCGACCCAGTGGCGTCGAACATCACGATCGCCGCGACGATCCCGTGGGTCCACACCGCGCCGACCGAGAACATCTTGCCCCAGAACAGCGCGCCGAACACCCGGTCGAACATCAGGCCGAACGCACCGCGCGGCGGCGCGCTCGGGTTGACGGCCGGGACGTTGTTGGGGGTGCGGGTGCTGCGTGAGGTCATCGGGCCCCGACACATTCGAATCGTTCGGCCAGTCCGTCCAGCAGTGAGACGAGCGTGTCCACCTTGTCCTCGGGCCAGTCGGCGATCATCTCGGCGAGCAGTTCGCGTCGCCGGTGTGCGACCTCGGCAAGCGCGCGGCGTCCGGCGTCGGTGAGCACCAGCGTGCACCGGCGCTGGTCGTCGGCGGCGAAGGTCTTGGTCACCAGGTCGGCGGCGACGACGCCGGCCACCGAGCGGCTCGCGGTCGAATGCTCGACGGCCATGAAATCGGCCACGTCGCGGATCGACGCGCCGCCGCCGGACTGTCCACCCTGTTCCACCGCGCGAAGCACCCGCAACGTCGAGATGTTGGTCACCGGACCGTCCTGGTCGAGCACGCGGCGGCGCCAAGTCGACCGCTGCCGCACAAGCGCGATGCGCGTCAGCAGGTCGTCGAGTTGGTCGTACGGCGAGTGAACCACGATATATATGCATAGCACATACATGTATGTTCGGCGAAGTCGCCGGCTTACCTAAGGTTCGACGACGGGCCAGAACAGCGCGAAGATCCGGTTTTCCCAGTCCTTGGTGACCCGGCCCCTACGGGCCCGTTCGGCGACGTACGCACCGACTATCGCGTCGATCAGCGTCTCGGCATCGACGTCGACGTCGAAGGTCCGGTCGGCTTTGCCGCCGTCGATCACCTTCACCAGCTTTTTGCGTTGGGAGACCAGGATCTTGCGGAACAGCGCGCTGAACTCGGGATCCTCCTCGCTGAGCAGCGAGGCGAGCCCGCCGAACCCGATGCCTTCCTCCACCGTCGCGACGGCGTGGCGAATGATCCACCGCAACCGTTGCGGCGCATCGGCCTTCGTGCTGAGCGGTTCTGTGGACGTCAGCCTCGACAGCGCGGCGGACAGCATGTCTCTGCGGTCGCGGTGGCGCCGGTAGATCGTGGTCTTGGCGACGCCGGAGTCGGCCGTCACCGCCTCGACGGTCACGGCCCGCGGACCGCCGGTGCGCAGCAGGCGCAACGTCGACTCGGCGATGGCTTCCTCGACGGCCCGTCGCTGTGGCATCAACGTCTCCCTGTCGGCTCGGGGTGTCTTCCTGGGACATAATCGGCTACACTAAGCGTAGCGCTACGCTACGCGTAGCGTATTTGAGGGGCGCCCCGGCGGCCCAGCCGGGTGGCCGGCGCGCCGGATTGTGAGGTGTAAGAATGTCGGATCTCTTCAGGCGTATTTCACATCAACCGGTCCGGAGCCTGTTCATGTTCCTGTCCGCTGTGGCCTTCGTTTTGCTGGTCGTCGGATTGGCACTCAAAAGTTCGTTGGCACCCGTGGCCGGTATCGCGTTCGTGATCGCCACCATCGCCTCTATCTCGGAGTTCCGTGGCGGGCCGACGACGCACGTGACGGGCTGACCCCTTCGTCGGATCACGGCTCCTGGGCCGTACAAGGCCGTACACGTAGATGGTCAGACATGCCGGAGTTCGAAGCTTTTCGGAACTCCGGCATCGTGCTCTCTGGACAAGCGGATTGAGAGGATGACCGGATGACGATCGAGCGCCTGCACGATCCGGACCGCCGTGGATTCGCCAGCGACAACAACGCCGGGGTGCACCCCGAGGCGCTGGCCGCGATCGCCGCCGCCAACGGCGGCCACCAGCCCGCCTACGGCGCAGACCAATACACGAATCGACTGCGGGAAGTGATCTGCGCACAGTTCGGCGAGCAAGCCGAGGTGTATCCGGTCTTCAACGGCACCGGCGCCAACGTCGTCTCGCTGGCCAGCCTGCTGCCGCGGTGGGGTGCGGTCGTCACGGCATCCACCGCGCACATCCACAACGACGAGGCGGGCGCCCCGGAACGGATGGCGGGCATCAAGCTGCTCACGGTCGCCGCGCCCGACGGCAAGCTCACACCGGAGTCGGTCGCCCGCGAGGCGTGGGGCTGGGGCGACGAGCACCGCGCTCAGCCGCTGGCCGTGAGCATCACGCAGACCACCGAACTGGGCACCGTCTACACACCTGACGAGACGCGCGCGGTGGCCGAGTTCGCGCATCGGCACGGGATGGCCGTGCACATGGACGGGTCGCGGATCTGGAACGCCGCGGCCGCGCTGAACGTGTCGCTGCGTGAGCTCACCGTCGACTCGGGGGTGGACATCCTCAGCCTGGGCGGCACCAAGAACGGCCTGCTCGGCGCCGAGGCGGTGGTGGTGCTGGACCCGGCCCGCGCCACCGGGTTGACCTATCTGCGCAAGATGTCGATGCAGCTGGCCAGCAAGATGCGCTTCACCTCCGCGCAGCTGCTCGCGCTGTTCGACGACGACCTCGGGCTGCGTAACGCCGCGCACGCCAACGCGATGGCCGCGCGGCTGCGGTCGGCGCTGGAGGAAGGCATCGCGGCTGGTCGACTGCCGGGGCTGGAGTTGAGCAGGCCCAGCCCCGCCAACGCGGTCTTCGCGGCGCTGCCGACCGCCGCCGCCGACCACATCCGCGCACGGGTGCGCTTCTACGACTGGGACCGCACGCGCGGCGAGGTGCGCTGGATGACCGCCTGGGACACCACCGAGGCCGACGTCGACGGCTTCGTCGCGGCGGTCTCCGACGCGCTGGCCCGCCGCTGAGCCCGTACCCTTTTGTGGTGTCCAGCGTCGCGTCGGTGAACATCGCCCGGCAGTACTCCGACGGTCCGAACGGACCCACCGGCTTCGACAAGCGTGCGACCGCCGAACCGGTCGCGGTGCGCGCCCCCGGCGGCAAACGCGACGGGCTGGGCAGCGGGCTGACCGGCGACCTGATCGGCAATCGCAAGTATCACGGCGGTGACGACCAAGCCGTATATGCCTACGCGCGTGAGGATCTGGACCGGTGGGAGCACGCCCTGGACCGCCCGCTGGACAACGGCATGTTCGGCGAGAACCTGACCACCGTCGGCGTCGACGTGACCGGCGCGGTGATCGGTGAACGCTGGCGGATCGGGTCGGGCGGATTGCTGCTCGAGGTGTCGCGCCCGCGTACGCCGTGCCGGACCTTCACCACCTTCCTCGGTATCCGCGGCTGGATGAAGACGTTCACCCGCGCCGCCGTGCCGGGCGCCTACCTGCGGGTGATCACGCCGGGCACCGTGCGTGCGGGCGATCCGGTGCACGTCGTGGACCGTCCCGAGCACGGCGTCACCATCGGCACGGTGTTTCGCGCGATGATGACCGAACCCGAACTGCTGCACGACATCCTGGCCGCCGAAGCGCTGGCCGCAGAGGTCAAGGCGCTGGCCCGCAAACGGCTGGCGGGCTGAGATCGGCTCGACGCTATGGTCGACCCGTGACCATCTCCTATGACGAGGCGCTGCGGGATCAGGTGCGGGCGCGGTTGGCCGCCCACGACCGCCGCGCGGTGACCGACCCGACCAAGCGGCACGCCGCGGTGGCCGTGGTGCTCGTCGACTCCGAAGTCGGCGAGGACAGGGTGGACCCGGCGCCCGTCGACGACTGGATCGACGGCCGCCCCATGCCCGAGCCCGGGCTGGACGGCCGGATGGTCGACGTGTCCGGCGGGGCGGCGTTCTTCCTGTGCCGCAGGGCATCCCGACTCAGCTCGCACGCCGCGCAATGGGCGCTGCCCGGCGGCCGGTTGGACCCGGGCGAGACCGTGGTCGACGCCGCGCTGCGCGAATTGCACGAGGAGGTCGGTGTGGACCTGCCCGGCGCGTCGGTGCTGGGCCTGCTCGACGACTATCCGACGCGGTCGGGCTACGTCATCACCCCGGTGGTGATCTGGGGTGGTGGCCGCCTGGCACCGCAGCCGTCACCCGATGAGGTGGTGGCGGTCTACCGGGTGGGGCTGCACCAATTGCGGCGCGAGGATTCGCCACGGTTCGTCACCATCCCGGAGAGCCCGCGTCCGGTCGTGCAGATCCCGCTGGGCAACGACCTGATCCACGCGCCGACGGGCGCGGTGCTGCTGCAACTACGCTGGCTGTGTCTCGACGGCCGCCACGACCCGGTCGACCAACTCGAACAACCGGTGTTCGCGTGGAAGTAGACGGGCCGCCATCTAGCGTTTAGGACCGCATGTTCTTCGTCATTCTCAGTGCGGTCCTGGGCCTGATCCATCTGTACCTGTGGAAGCGGCTGGTCAAAGACACCACCGGACCGGGCCGCACCAGACGCTGGATGACCGCGGCGCTGCTCGGGCTGCTGGTGCTGCTGTTCGCGGCGCTGCTGGGCCCGCGCGTGGTCGGCGTGCCCGAGTCGAGGTGGTTCGCCTGGCCGGGCTATCTGTGGTTCGGCGTGGCCGCCTATCTGTTCTTGATCCTGGTCGCGCTCGAACCGGTGCGGCTGGTGTTGCGGTTCTGGCCGTCCCGCCGGCCGGCGAAGCCCGCCGACCCGCAGCCGCTGAACCGGCGGCTGTTTCTGGCCCGCGCCGGCGCGGTGGCCGCGGGCGCCGCCTCGGTGACCCTGGTCGGCGTCGGCACGGCCACCGCATTGGGCCCGCCCGACCTGCTGCGGGTGCCGGTGCGGCTTCGTCGACTCGACCCGTCGCTGGGCGGGTTTCGGATCGCGGTGGTGTCCGACATCCATCTGGGGCCGCTGGTCGGGCGCGCCCATATCGAACGGATCGTCTCGATGGTCAACGAGGCCGAGCCCGACCTCGTCGCGATCGTCGGCGACCTGGTGGACGGGACCGTCGAAGAGCTGAGATCCGCAGCAGAACCGTTGCGGGACTTGGTCTCTGGTGAGGGTACGTTCTTCGTCACCGGAAACCACGAGTACTTCGTGGCGGACCCACCGTCGTGGCTGCGTGAACTCGACCGGCTCGGCGTGCACACGCTGCGCAACGAGCACACGGTGATCCGCCGCGGCGCGGGCGCATTCGACCTGGCGGGCGTCAACGACGTCGTCGGTGAGCGACGCGACGATCCGCCCGACTTCGACCGGGCACTGGCCGGGACCGACGACCGCCGGCCCACGATCCTGCCAGGCCGCCGCCCGCGGGGTGGACCTGCAGCTGTCCGGGCACACCCACGGCGGCCAGATGTGGCCGTTTCACTACCTCGTGCGCGCCGAACAACCGGCGCTGGCCGGGCTGTCCACGGTCGGGGACACGCAGTTGTACGTCACCAGGGGTGCCGGCTTCTGGGGCCCGCCGGCCCGGATCGGCGCGCGTCCCGACATCACCGTGGTGACGTTGCAGCCGGACAACTAGACGGTGTTCGCCGAAAGTACGGTTGCTGACGAAAATCGGCCGAAATCCATCAGAAACCGTACTTTCGCGGCTGCGTGCGAGCTAGTCCCGCCGCAGCAGGAACTCGACCAGCACCGCCGTCATCTGCGGGATCGCCCAGCGCGCGATGACCTCGAAGCCGTGGGTGCTCAACGTCGGTAGGCACAACAGCCCCGCCCGCGGGCTCAGGCCACCGGCTTTGGCGTGCGACGCGTCGGATTCGAACGCGCCGAGAACGGCGGGTTGCGCTGACAGCCCGAGTTCGGCCGCGACGTCCATCAGCCGGTCCGCCACCGATTTGTCGTAGACGGCCTCGGCGTCGCTGTACGCCACGATGGGGCCGCCGCCCGACGACGTGCCGTACTCGGCCTCGGCGGGTCCGACCTCCAGCGCCAACGTCAGGTCACCGGGCAGGGTGCGACTGGCGTAGGCGCCGCCGATGCCCGCGATCTCCTCGTTGGTGGTGAACACCAGATACAGATCGCCCGCCGGCCGCCGCTCATGCTCTTTCAGCGTGCGCGCCGTCTCGAGAAGCGCGGTGACCGCGGCGCGGTCGTCCATGAAGTAGCAGCCGAAGTAGTCGTCGCCGACCTCGATGAGGCTGCGTTTGCTGCGATGGATGCACGCCCGGGTGCCCGGCCGCACCCCGGCGGCGGCGAGTTCGTCGGCAGTATGGCCGGTGAAGACGTAGACGTGCAGCCAGTCCAGCGCCTTGTCGCCCTGGTCGGGTTTGGTCTCCCAGATCCGCTGGCTCTCCTTGGTGGTGTGCTCCGAACCCAGCGTGAGCACACCGCACAGTTCGGTGCGATCGCCGAGCACCGCGACCGGTCCGAGGCCGAAGTTACCCGGATACATCGTGCCCAGCGGCGTCATGTGCAGGGTGCCGTCCCCGTCGATGCGTTTGACCAGCATCGACAACTCGTCCAGGTGCGCCATCACGCGGGTGGCCGCCGCGTCCCCGTCGCCGCGGATCAGGCCGACGAGATTGCCCGCCGGATCCACCCACACCTCGTCGACGTGCGGTTCGAGTTCCCGGCGGCAGATGTCGCGCACCGCGTCCTCCTGCCCGCACGGCCCGTAGGTCGACAACAGTTCCTGCAGCAGTTCGCGGGGAAAATCCAAGGGAGTGCTCATAGCTCCCCTTTACCCAGATGTCCCCGTGGACCACCGGTCGCCGGCCGTGACTACGGGTTTTCAATGGTCCCCCACGCGAGTTGTGCGGCCAGTCTGATCTCGAAGGCAGCCCGCCCGGGCTCCCGCAAGCCCGATCTCCTGGAGGTTCACCCATGACGGCCGTCCTCGGCGCGACGGAACCCGACACCGACCGCGCCGCGCGATTCGCCTGCGAAGCCGCGCCGTTTCTGGCCGCCCTGTCCGGAAAGGCGCGGCGGCTGACCCGCAACCAGGCCGATGCCGAAGATCTGCTGCAGGACGCGCTGATGCACGCATACGTCGGGTTCGACGCCTTCGCCGACGGGACCAATCTCAAGGCCTGGCTGTTTCGGATCCTCTACAACCGGTGGGTCAGCGGCCACCGCGCCCGGCAGCGCCGTCCCGCCGAAGTCTGCGTGGACGAGGTCACCGAGCACGACCTCGCCGACAGCGCCGCACGGTCGCCCAGGGGGTTGCGATCCGCGGAGTCAGAGGCCCTGGACGCGTTGGGCGACAACGAGATCAGGGCGGCCATGTCGACGCTGCCGGAGGGTTTCCGGATCGCGTTGTACTACACCGACATCCAGGGCTACACCTATGCGGAGACCGCCGAGTTGATGCGCATCCCGATGGGCACGGTGATGTCGCGGGTGGCGCGTGCGCGCAAGCGGTTGCGCCTCGCGTTGGCCCACCGCGCCCGCGGCGGCGCACACCTGATCCCGGCGCACACGGCGTAGGGCGCGGGATTACTGCTGCGGTGGGGCCGGCGCCGCCAGCGGGGTACACAACCCCGTATTGCTGTCCAGGTACTTGCCCTCTATGCAGAACGGTGCGCACCCGTAGATGACGCCGGTCTGTCCCGGCGGGCAGCAGCAGTTGCCGGGCTGGGCCACGGCGGTGATGGTCACGGCGGGCAGCGCCGCCAGCGACATCGCCACCGCGAGCGTGGCCGCCGCGAAGCCCCGTCGCAGTGAGTGGGTCATGGTCGGCAGTTTAGGTGGTGGATCACGTTCCGCAGAAGGTTTGGTATCTGCCGAAGTCGACCGGTGCGGGTTCGGCGTAGCGTTCCAGGCCGCGACGCTCGTCGTAGGGCGCGCTGACCGCCTCCAGCAGACGGTGCAGCGGTGCGAGGTCTCCGTCGGTGGCGGCGGCCAGCGCCTCCTCGACCAGATGGTTACGCGGGATGTAGACGGGGTTGACGCGGTCCATCGCGTCGGGATCCGGGTCCAGCGCGCGCCACCGGGCGAGCCATTCGTCGAACGCCGCGGGATCGACGAACATGCCGCGCGCCGGGCCGGTGTCACCGCGCGCGGCGGTCGCGAGGTGGCGGAAAAACGAGGTGAAGTCGACATGGCTTTCGGCGAGCAGCGTGACCATGTCGTTCATCAGCCGCGTCGAGACCTGCTCGGGCACCGTGGCGCCGAGGCCCAGCTTGGCCCGCATACCCGACGTCAACTCGGCCTGGAACAGCTCGCCGAACCCGGCGAGGGTTTCCTCGGCGAGGGCGATCGCGCGGTCCTGATCGTCGGCGATCAGCGGGAGCAGCGTCTCGGCGAACCGGGCCAGGTTCCAGCCCGCGATCGCCGGCTGATTGCCGTAGGCGTAGCGCCCCCAGGAGTCGATCGAGCTGAACACCGTCTCCGGGTGGTAGGCCTCCATGAACGCGCACGGCCCGTAGTCGATGGTCTCCCCGGAGATCGTCATGTTGTCGGTGTTCATCACGCCGTGCACGAAGCCGACCAGCATCCACCGTGCCACCAGCGCCGCCTGCACCGACATCACCGCCTCGAGCAGGGCCAGATAGCGGTTGTCGGCGGTCGCGGCGCGGGGATGGTGGCGGGCGATCGCGTGGTCGGCGAGGCGCCGCAACACTCCCCTGGCAAGCTGTGGGCCCACGAGATCACCGTCGGGCGCGGCGTTTCGGGCGTACTGGAAGGTGCCGACCCGCAGGTGGCTGGCGGCGACCCGGGCCAGCACCGCCCCGGGCAGCGCCGTTTCGCGCTGCACCTCGCGGCCGGTGGCCACCACGGCAAGCGACCGGGTGGTGGGGACGCCCATCGCGTGCATGGCCTCGCTGACGATGTACTCGCGCAGCATCGGGCCGACCGCGGCCAGCCCGTCGCCGCCCCTGGCGAACGGCGTCGGCCCGGACCCTTTGAGATGCAGGTCCCGCACGGCCCCGTCGGCCGTCGTCAGTTCGCCGAGCAACAACGCCCGACCGTCCCCGAGCCGGGGAACGTAGCCGCCGAACTGGTGCCCGGCGTAGGCCTGGGCGACCGGGGTCGCGCCATCCGGCACCCGGGCGCCGACCAGAAACTGCAGCCCCTCGGCGCTGCGCAGCCAGTCGGCGTCGAGGCCGAGATCGGTGGCCAGCTGTCCGTTGAGCACGAGCAACCTGGGCGCCGGCGCCTGCTCGACCCGCCAGCGCACGCCCAGCTCCGGCAGTTCGCGGGCGAAGCGGTCGTCGAGGACGACCGAGGTGTCCGATGCCGCGCCGATGTCGCTGCTCACCTCACCAGACTACGGAGCGCCACCTGCGCGGTCTGTATGGTGAGGCATTCCGGCAAAGCGGCTGCGGTCACGTCGATGTGCCGCGCCGAGGCAGTTTCGTCCGACTAGGAGCTTTTCGGTGACCCTCAAAACCATCGCGCTCGAACTCGTGCCGCCCAACCTGGACCGGGGCCGGGAGCAGGCGTTGCAGGAAGCCGAGAAGGTGCTGCGGTGTTCGGCGGAAGTGGGCCTGCAGGACCGCATCCGGCACGTGATGATCCCCGGCATGATCGAGGAGGACGACGACCGTCCCGTCGAGATGAAGCCGAAGATGGACGTGCTGGATTTCTGGTCGGCCATCGGGCCCGAGCTGGCCGGCGTCCAGGGGCTGTGCACCCAGGTCACCTCGTTCCTCGACGAGGAGGCGCTGCGCAGGCGGCTCACCGACCTGTCGGCCGCGGGCTTCGAGGGCATCGCATTCGTCGGGGTGCCCCGCACGATGAAGGACGGCGAAGGCGGTGGCGTGGCACCGACCGATGCGCTGTCGAAGTACAGCGACGTGGTGACCAACCGCGGCGCGATCCTGATCCCCACCCGCGAGGGTGAGCACGGTCGGTTCAAGTTCAAGTGCGAACAGGGCGCCACCTACGGCATGACCCAGTTGCTCTACTCCGACGCGATCGTCGGCTTCCTCCGCGAGTTCGCCGAGGGCACCGATCAGCGCCCGGAGATCCTGCTGTCGTTCGGCTTCGTGCCGAAGATGGAAGCCAATGTCGGCCTGATCAACTGGCTGATCCAGGATCCGGGCAACGCCGCGGTCGCCGAGGAGCAGGCCTTCGTCAAGCGGCTGGCGGGCACCGAGCCGGCCGAGAAGCGCCGGCTGATGCTCGA
Source organism: Mycolicibacterium sp. XJ1819 (assembly GCF_053483675.1). Classification (NCBI taxonomy): domain Bacteria; kingdom Bacillati; phylum Actinomycetota; class Actinomycetes; order Mycobacteriales; family Mycobacteriaceae; genus Mycobacterium; species Mycolicibacterium sp. XJ1819. Next base: position 53,303 of record NZ_JBEFST010000007.1, read on the forward strand.
CCTGTACAAGCGGGTCATCGACGGGGTCGCCGACCTCGGCTTCCCGTTGAGCATCCATCTCGAGGCCACCTACGGGGTGTCCACCCCGGCGTTCGAGACGTTCGCCGACATGCTCGCCTACTGGTCGCCTGACCAGGCCTAAGGGCGTTTGGTGCCCCCAGCGGGGGGAACCCGTGGCAGGTGGGCAAGCTCGTCGACCGGATCAGGTGGAGCCGCGACACCGCGCTGATGTTGCTGAAGGCGGTCGTCGCCGCGACCGTCGCCTGGGTGCTGGCCACCACGGTGTTCGGATCAAACCACGCCACCTTCGCGGCATTCTCCGCGGTGATGCTCGTCGAGATGACCGTCGCCGACTCCGTCGCCAAGGCCGTCCGCTACACCGCGGCGATGCTCACCGGTATCGCGCTCATCGGCGGCGCGGTCTGGTTGTGGGGTGTGCAGCTGTGGCTGTTCCCGGTCACCCTGCTGGTGGCGCTGATCATCGGGCGCTGGCACCGGCTCGGCGGCCAGGGCATCAACGTCGCGGTGGCGGCGATCTTCGCCTACGGCGTGTTCGCCCTGACCGGCTCCGGCTCGTCCTCGGGCAGCCCGCTGCCGGGCATCGTCGGCATGGTGGTGCTCGGCGCGACGGTGGCCCTGTTGGTGAGTCTGCTGGTGGCGCCGCCGCTGCGCTATCGCAGCGCCCGCTACGCCGTCGAATCGATCAGCGCGTCGTTGACCGACCTGCTCTCCGACATCACCGACGCGCTGACCGGCGAGAGCCCGGGTGAGGACGCCACCACCGACTGGCGGTGGCGGGCCGACGGGCTGGCGAAGACGGCCGGACAGGCCCGCGACACCGTCGACCACGCCGTGCGCACCACGAAGCTCAATCCCCGCCGGTTGCTCGCCCGCGACCACACCGACGTCGCCGGGCACCGGGTGACGATCCAGGCGCTGGAGCGCATCGCCCAGCAGCTTCGGTGGGTCACCACCGGCCTGGAGCGCGCCGTGGACCGTGACGAGGAACTGCAGGTGCAGCACAACGAGTTCCTCCGGCGCTACGGCGTGCTGCTGGCGACCGTGCGTGACGCGGTCGCCCGGACGGGCAGCCTGCACACCGGCGGAGATTTCGCGGCCCAACCGCTGGCCGATGAGGCCCGCCGCTGCCGTGCCGCGCTCGACGAGCTGGGCTCGCAGACCCGGGGCGACGGGCTCGACGAGCCGACGCAGTGGGCGGTCTACGGTGGCCTCTACACCGATGCGCAGCGCCTGTGCGAGGAGGTCGCGTTCGCCCGCGACGCCTATCCTGACCAGCGTGTCCGAACCGTCCGTCGCTGAGCTGCGCGCGCGCCTGGACGGCCTGACGATCCGCGACGCCGCCCGGCTCGGCCGCCGCCTGCGGCAACTACGCGGCGCCGGCCCGGACAAGGTCGCCGCACTCGCCGAGCAGATCGCCGGGGCCGAGGCGGCCATCGCCGCCCGCACCGCGGCGGTGCCCGCCACCATCGGCTACCCCGACCTGCCGGTCAGTGATCGGCGCGACGAGATCGCCCGCGCGATCACCGAGCACCAGGTGGTGATCGTGGCCGGCGAGACCGGTTCGGGTAAGACCACCCAGCTGCCGAAGATCTGTCTGGAGTTGGGCCGCGGCGTGCGCGGCACGATCGGGCACACGCAGCCGCGGCGGCTGGCCGCCCGCACCGTCGCCCAGCGCATCGCCGACGAACTCGGCTCACCGCTTGGCGAGACCGTGGGCTACACGGTGCGCTTCACCGACCGGGCCAGCGACCGCACCCTGGTGAAGCTGATGACCGACGGCATCCTGCTCGCCGAGATCCAGCGTGACCGTCGACTGCTGCGCTATGACACGTTGATCCTCGACGAGGCCCACGAGCGCAGCCTCAACATCGACTTCCTGCTCGGCTATCTGCGTGAGCTGCTGCCGCGGCGGCCCGATCTGAAGGTGATCGTGACGTCGGCGACGATCGAACCGCAGCGTTTCGCCGAGCATTTCGGCACCGTCGACGGCCCAGCCCCGATCGTCGAGGTGTCGGGCCGGACCTATCCGGTCGAGATCCGGTACCGGCCGCTGGAAGTCCCGGTGCCGGTGGAGGACTCCGACGATCCCGACGATCCCGACCATGAGGTCGTGCGCACCGAGATGCGTGATCAGACCGAGGCGATCGTCGACGCCGTCGCGGAACTGTCGGCCGAACCGCCCGGTGACGTGCTGGTGTTCTTGTCCGGTGAACGGGAGATCCGCGACACCGCCGAGGCGTTGCGCGGCGTCGTCGGCGAACACACCGAGGTGTTACCCCTGTACGCCCGGCTGCCGACCGCCGATCAGCAGAAGGTGTTTTCGCCCAGCCGGTCAGTGCGCCGAATCGTGTTGGCCACCAACGTCGCCGAGACATCGCTGACGGTGCCCGGAGTGCGTTACGTCGTCGACCCGGGCACTGCGCGCATCTCGCGCTACAGTCGCCGGACCAAGGTGCAGCGGCTGCCGATCGAGCCGATCTCACAGGCCTCGGCCGCGCAGCGGGCGGGCCGATCCGGGCGCACCGCGCCAGGGGTGTGCATCCGGCTGTACTCCGAAGAGGACTTCGCGTCGCGCCCGCGCTACACCGACCCGGAGATCCTGCGCACCAACCTCGCCGCGGTGATCTTGCAGATGGCGGCGCTGAATCTCGGTGATATCTCGAGCTTCCCGTTCCTGGACCCACCCGAGCAGCGCAGTATCCGCGACGGGATCGCGTTGCTGGCCGAACTCGGCGCGTTCGACGGCAAAGGCGAGATCACCGCATTGGGACGCCGACTCGCGCAACTGCCCGTCGACCCGCGGATCGGCCGGATGATCCTGCAGGCCGGGGAGGAAGGCTGCGTGCGCGAGATCCTGGTGCTGGCCGCGGCCCTGTCGATTCCCGACCCGCGTGAACGGCCGACCGACCGCGAGGAGGCGGCGCGTCAGAAGCACGCCCGCTTCACCGACGAGCATTCCGACTTCATCTCCTACCTGAACCTGTGGCGCTACCTCGCCGAGCAGCGAAAAGAACTCTCCGGCAGTGCCTTCCGGCGGATGTGCCGCGAAGAGTTCCTGCACTACCTGCGCATCCGCGAGTGGCAGGACCTCACCGGCCAGCTGCGCAGCATCGCCCGCGACATGGGCATCCGCGAATCTGACGACCCCGAACCCGCCGACCCCACCCGCGTGCACGCCGCACTGCTGGCGGGCCTGCTGTCACACATCGGCCTGCGCGAAGGCGACACCCGCGACTACGCCGGCGCGCGCAACTCGAAGTTCGTGCTGGCGCCGGGGTCGGCGCTGACCAAACGGCCGCCGCGCTGGATCGTGGTGGCCGACCTGGTCGAGACCAGCAGGCTCTACGGTCGCATCGGCGCGCGCATCCAGCCCGAACTGGCCGAACGCATCGGGGCCCACCTGCTCGACCGCAGCTACAGCGAGCCGCACTGGGACGCCGAACGCGGCGCGGTGATGGCCTACGAGCGGGTGTCGCTCTACGGGCTGCCGCTGGTACCGCGCCGCCGGGTCAACTACTCGCAGGTCGAGCCGGAACTGGCCAGAGACCTGTTCATCCGGCACGCGCTGGTCGAGGGTGACTGGCGCACCCGCCACCACTTCTTCCGCGACAACACCCGGCTGCGCGAGGAGTTGGAGCGGTTGGAGGAGAAGGCACGACGGCGCGACCTGCTGGCCGGCGACGAGGAGATCTTCGCGTTCTACGACGCGCGGGTGCCTGCGGAGGCGGTGTCGGCGCGGCACTTCGACACCTGGTGGAAAAAGCAGCGGCACCAGACTCCGGATCTGCTGACCATGACCCGCGAGGACCTGCTGCGCAAGGAGGACCCGGCCGCCGATCAGCCCGACGCGTGGCGGGTGGACGATCTGGCGTTGCCGCTGTCGTACCGATTCGAACCCGGCGCGGCCGACGACGGTGTCACGGTGCACGTGCCCGTCGAGGTGCTGGCCCGGCTCGGCGGCGACGAGTTCGCCTGGCAGGTGCCGGCGTTGCGGGAGGAGCTCGTCACCGCGCTGATCCGCTCGCTGCCGAAAGACCTGCGCCGTAACTTCGTTCCCGCGCCGGACACCGCGCGGGCAGTGCTGTCCGCCATCGACCCGGACGGCGAGCCGCTGCTGGTCGCGGTGCAACGCGAACTGCACCGCCGCACCCGGGTATTGGTGCCGCTCGACGCGTTCGACCTCGACAAGCTGCCGCCACACCTGCGCGTCACGTTCGCCGTCGAGGGCCCCGACGGCGGCGAGGTCGCCCGCGGGAAGGACCTGCAGGCGCTGCAGGCCCGCCTCGCCGCGCCGGTGCGCCGCGCCGTGGCCGATGCGGTGGCGGGCGAGCTGGAACGGACGGGCCTGCGCGCCTGGCCCGACGACCTCGACGAACTGCCCCGCACTGTCGAACAGGCCAGCGGCGCGCACCGGGTGCGCGGCTACCCCGCGCTGGTGGACGCGGGCGCCGGGGTGGACATCCGCATCTATCCCACCGAGGCCGAACAGGCCGACGCGATGCCCCGCGGGCTGCGACGGCTACTGCGGGTTGCCACCCCCTCGCCGATCAAAGACGTTGAACGACAACTTGATCCACGAACACGACTGGTGCTCGGCAACAACCCGGATGGCTCGCTGCAGGCGCTGCTGGAGGATTGCGCCGACGCGGCGACCGACGCGCTGACGACCGGTGTCGTCTGGACCCGTGATGAGTTCGCCGGACTGCGCGAGCGGGTCGCCGGTGATCTGGCGGCCACCACGTCCGGCGTCGTCACCCGGGTGGCGAAGGTGCTCGCCGCCGCCCACGACGTCCGGGTCGCGCTGCCGGCCGCACCCCCGCCCGCGCAGGCCGACGCGATCGTCGACATCGAGACGCAGTTGGCCGGGCTGCTGCCCGAGGGGTTCGTCACCGCCACCGGGGCCGCCCACCTGGGCGACCTGGCCCGCTACGTCACCGCCATCGGCCGGCGCCTGCAGCGGCTGCCGCAGGCCGTCGGCGCGGACCGGGACCGGATGGCACGGGTGCACGCCGTGCAGGACGCCTTCGACGAGTTGCTCGCGGCCTTGTCCCCGGCGCGCGCCGGCGCCGCCGACGTGCGCGACATCGCCCGCCAGATCGAGGAACTGCGGGTCAGCCTGTGGGCGCAGCAACTCGGCACCGCCCGCCCGGTCAGCGAGAAACGCATCTACCGCGCGATCGACGCCATCCGGCCCTGAGATCGGGTACCAATAGGGCGTATGAACACACGGGTGGGCGTGGTGCTCGGCGCGGCGCTGGTCGCGGTGCTGGTGGTGCCAAGTTGCGGGGGCGCGGGGCCCGCGGGCGGCGACGTGCCGGTGATCACGCCCGAGGTGCTCGGCGAGATCCCGCACGACACCTCGGCGTTCACCCAGGGGCTGGAGTTCGACGGGGCCACGCTCTACGAGAGCACCGGGCTGGTGGGCAGGTCGCAGGTGCGCGAACTCGATCCGGTCACCGGCGATGTGCGCCGGTCCGCCGCCGCCCCGCCGCAGTACTTCGGCGAGGGCATCACCGTCGTCGGCGACCGGATCTGGGAACTCACCTGGCAGGACGGCGTCGCGATCGAGTGGGACAAGCACACCCTGACCCCGCTGCGCGAAGTACCCGTCGACGGCGAGGGCTGGGGGCTGTGCCGCGACGGCGACCGGCTGATCCGCAGCGACGGCACCGACCGCCTTCGCTTCCACGACCCGACGAGCTTCGCCGAGGACGGCTCGGTCGAGGTGACCCGCGACGGCGAACCGGTGCGCAACCTCAACGAACTCGAATGCGTCGACGGCCAGGTGTGGGCCAACGTCTGGAAGACCGACCACATCGTGCGCATCGACCCGGCCACCGGAACCGTCAACGCGGTCATCGACGCCTCCGCCCTCGTCGATGCGCAGGGCCGCATCACCGAGAACGTGCTCAACGGCATCGCCCACATCGACAGTGACGAGTACCTGCTGACCGGGAAGAATTGGCCGACGGCGTATCGCGTCCGCATCGACGCGCCGGAATAGGCACAGGCGGTGGAAAGTTGCGCCACACATGACCTTTGACCCCCGGACTCTGCTCGCGCAGAGCCGCCTCGGTGTACTCGCCGCGATCAAGGCCGACGGTATGCCCCAGCTGTCGCCGGTCACCCCCTACTACGACCGCGACGCCGACAACCGGACGGTGATGGTCGCCGACCGCCGGGTGCTGATGACGATGGCCGTGCGGCACGTGTACGGCGAGAAGCTCCGCTGACCGCGATGATCCGGCGCCGGGTCGTCATCGCCGGATTCGGCGACAGCGGGGTACTCACCGCGATCCGGTTGGCGCGGCACGCCGAGGTCGTCGGGATCTCGGCCAAGCCCGGTCTGGTCAGCGGCCAGGAGTTGGGCATGCGGCTGTCCCGGCCGCGGGACTGGGCCCGCGACTACTGGATTCCGTTTCACCGGTTCCGGGCGCTGGACGGGGTGCGCACCGTGCACGGCACGCTGACCGGCGTCGACCTCGCCCACAAGACCGTCCTTGTGGACCGTGCGGACGGCGCTGCGCACGCCGAACCCTTTGACGCGCTGGTCATCTCGACCGGGGTGACCAACGGGTTCTGGCGCAGGCCCAGCCTGCAATGCGAGGACGACGTCAGCGCGGACCTCGTGGGCGCGCACGAGCAGTTGGCGGCGGCCGGGTCGGTCATCGTGGTCGGCGGCGGCGCGGCGGCCGTCAGCGCCGCGGCCAACCTGGCGGTGACGTGGCCCGCCAAGAGGATCGACCTGTACTTCCCCGGCGAGCGCGCGCTCGTGCACCACCACCGCAGAGTCTGGGACCGGGTGCGACACCGGTTGACCGCCGCGGGGGTCGGGCTGCACGGCGGACACCGCGCGGCGCTTCCCGAGGGCTTCGGCTGCGACCGGATCACCAGCGGGCCGGTCGTTTTCAGCACGGGCCAACCTCCGGCGCGTGCCGACGCCGTCATCTGGGCAATCGGGCGCGTGCGCCCGAACACCGGATGGCTGCCCGCCGAACTGCTCGACGAGCAGGGATTCGTCCGGGTGCTGCCGACCCTTGAAGTGCCCGGCTTCCCGGGGGTGTTCGCGATCGGGGACGTCGCGGCCACCGATCCGCTGCGCACCTCGGCCCGCAACCGTGCCGACGGTCTGCTGGCCCACAACATTCGCGCCGAGTTCGCCGGCCGTCGCCTGCGCACCTACCGCCCGCCGGACCGGCGATGGGGATCGGTGCTCGGCGCCCAACCCGACGGGCTGCAGGTGTTCGCCCCCAACGGGCGGGCGTTCCTGTTCCCGGCGTGGTCGGTGGACAGGTTGCTGCAGCCGTGGATCGTCAAGCGAGGCATCTACCGCGGTGTGCGGGAGAAGCCCTAATTCTGCCGCAGCGTCGGCGGAAACTCGGCGGTGATGCGGTCGAGCAGCGCCGGATACCGGTTGGCCTCGCGGTGTCTGCCGGGCTTACCGCTGCTGATCAGCCCGACCGCCAGTGCGCGCTGCGGGTCGGCCCACACCGCGATGTTGGTCAGCCCGGTGTGGCCGAACGCCAACGGAGCATTGCGGCCGAACGGCCCGAACCTGTTGGAGCCCAGCATGTATCCGGTGCCCCATCGCAGTGGGACCAAACCCGTGGCCACGTCGGGCCGAAGGCGGCGGCACTCGCGTACCGCCGCGTGCAGCGTATCGGGTCGCAGTATCCGCACGCCGTCGAGTTCGCCGCCGCGGCGCAGCAATTCGGCGAACCGCGACAACTCGTCGGCGGTCGACACGGTGTTGGACGACGGCAGCACACTGGTCAGGTACTGCGGGCTGTTGGAGAACGGGATGATCCGCTGCATCGATCCGCCGACGGCCAGCGCGAACACCCGCTCCAGCGGGGCGGCCGCGGGCCTGCCGGTGGCGTGGCTGGGCGCCACCTTCGAGACGTCTTGGGCGGCAACGCCGTAATTGGTCCAGCGGAACCCCAGCGGTTCGAGGATCTCGGTGGCCAGGATCTCGCGGATGTTGCGCCCGGTGGCCGCCGCCACGATCTCGCGCATCAACGGGCCCCACGTCAGCCCGTGGTAGATGTGCACGAGGCCGGGCCGGTGCAACGGGCGGATCTCGCCGAGCATCTGACGGGTGTACTCGCTGTCGTCCATCCGCTTGAGATCCGGGCGGGGACCGGTGTAGATCGGGATGCCCGCGCTGTGGGTCATCACATGCCGGATGGTGGTGCGGTCCTTGCCGTGGCTGGTGTAGCCCGGCAGATAGTCACACACCCGGTCGTCCAGCGAGAACTGGCCCCGCTCGACGAGCATGTGCACGACCGTGGACGTGACGGCCTTGGCTGCCGAGTACGCACAGAACGGGGTATCCGTGGTGACAACCACCTTTTCGGCATCCGGTGGATCGGCGGGCGCATTACCCCACGCGTGTCCGATCGCCCGGTTGAGCACCACCTTGCCGTGGTGGCGCACGCACAGCTGGATCGCCGGGTGCATGCCCGCGGCATACCAGTGCCGAGCCGCCTGCCAAATCCTTTCCACGGCAGCGGAATCGACGCCGCAGTGGTCTTCGGCGCCCACCGCGGTGACGGTGTCGAGTTCGGCGGGAACCGTGATCCTGCCGTCCGAGCTCACCGGTGGCTCCGGCGAAGGGTCGCGGCCAGGTGGTGCTGCAGCGGTTGGCCGACGGCGGCCATTCCAAGCCGATAGGTGAGCTGGTCACCGTCGACGCGCAGTGAACGGCTCAGCGCGGTCACCTGTTTGGCGGTCGCGGTCAGCCCGACGCTTGTCGTGTGCAACTCCATCTCGACGGCACCGTCACCGCTGCTCAGTGTGCCCTCCAGCACCTCGCTGATCCCGGTGGGATGGGCCAGCACCCACTCGACACGGCCGGCCGACGGTGCGCGCAGGTACCCGACCTCGGAGTGCAGCGGGCGCCCGTCGTCGGTTGCCGCGGTGCGCTGACGATAGGTCAGAAACGGCTTGCCCACGTGGTCGAAGACGACTTCCTCGGTGTAGCAGAACGGCTCGATCGTCGGATACTCACCCGCGCCGTCGCCCGTCCAGGTGCCCAGCAGCGGGGCCAGCGCGGCGAGGTCGGGGTGCAGGTCAGCCATGTCCGACAGGGTACGGCGCGATCAGCGAGCGCCGCGATCAGCGCGGGGCGCCGCCGAGAATGCCCTTGCCGATGAACGTCCCGAGCTGCCCGAGCAGATCCTGCGGTGCGGTCTGCGGCGGGGGTTTCGCGTTGGTCAACGTCCAGGGCTGGCAGTCGTTGGTGACGAACGCGGTGTCGCCGGGTTCGATCTTGACCACCTGTGACTTCTTGGTCAGCGCGTTGGCGACCAGCTTGTCGCCGTTGACCCGCTTCCAGTAGCACACCCCGTCGGGGATGGGGCCCGCGCTGGAGTAGGTGCCCGGCACGATGTCGGTGCCCACCGCGTAGGTGCCGTCGGCGTCGATCGTGGTCTTGGGGGCCGGCGGGGGCGCGGGGTCGGGTTCGGCGGCGGCGTGACCGACCGAGGCGGCCACGGGGACAACCATCGCGACGAGGGCCGCCGCGATCGCGCGTGGTCTCGTCGGCCTCATAGGAAGCCAGTCTAAGGGCCTACCCGGCGCAGAGAAAACCCGCCGCCGCAGCGGACTGCGGCGGCGGGTTCGGTGGAGTTGCTCAGCCGGCCATGAACTCGGCGTAGGCCGAGGCCAACTCCGGCGGCAACGCCGTGATGTTGCACTTGCTCTGGACGTCACCGATCGGCGCGAGGATGCCCCGCAGGTCGTAGTACTCCTGCGGATTGGCGTTGAAGTACCCGCGCAGCATGGCGGCGGCCTCCGGACGCGGCTGGCTGAACGCCGTCGTCACCGCCTGGTTGGCGCCCGGATGGCTGTCCAGGTACGCGCGCGCCGAACCGGTCACCGTGCTGACGGTCCCCGAGACCTCGCTCGCGCTGCAGTCGGGGGTCGCCGCGGCCGACGGCGCGGCGATGATCGCCCCCGCCAACCCGCCGAGCAGTCCGCTTGCACAGGCGCCGGCGATTCCCCGGCGCGTCTTGATACCACTGAGATTCATATACCTGTTCTTCCTGGTTTCTCGAATTTGCGAATGTCTCGCTTGCATCCCCCGTTCCCGAAATCCAAAGTAGCGAAACGAAAACCGCTACCCCGGGCCGCGGAAAAGGCCCTCTGGCCAGCGGTGACGGCGTTACATCCGGACGCCGTGATATTCGTCGCAATTTCGGCGGAATTCGGTAAGTCGCCAACCAGATCGGGCCGCAGATCTTGATAATTCTCAGAGTCGCGGCGGTCTCCTTAATTGATCGTGATTTCGATGGTGACCGAATCGTTACTCGGCTTCGCGCCGATCGACCGCCCGATCGGCCGCCTTAAGGTGGTGAGCGTGACGAGCCCGCCGCAGACGCCGACCTGTTACCGGCATCCCGACCGCGCCACCTACGTCCGTTGCACCCGCTGCAACCGGTTCATCTGCGGTGAGTGCATGCGTGCCGCCGCCGTCGGGCACCAGTGCGCGGACTGCGTCGCCGCGGGCGCGCAGACCGTTCGTCAGCCCCGCGCCGCGCGTTCGTCCACCCCGATCGTCACCTTTGTGCTGATCGGCCTCAACGTGGTGATGTTCGTGCTGCAGACCATGTCACCGGCGTTGCAGAACGCGCTGGTGCTGTGGTCGCCCGGCGTCGCCGACGGTCAGCTGTATCGCCTGCTGACCTCGGCGTTCCTGCACTACGGCCTGACCCACATCCTGTTCAACATGTGGGCGCTGTATGTGGTGGGCCCGCCGTTGGAGGCCGCGCTGGGCCGGCTGCGGTTCACCGCGCTGTACTTCATCAGCGCGTTGGGCGGGTCGGTGCTGGTGTATCTGCTGTCGTCGTTGGGGGCGCTGACCGCGGGCGCATCGGGTGCGGTGTTCGGGCTGTTCGGTGCGACGTTCGTGGTGGGCAGGCGGCTCAACCTCGACGTGCGGTGGGTGGTGGCGATCATCGCGATCAACCTGGTGTTCACGTTTTTGATCCCGCTGATCAGCTCGCACAACATCAGCTGGCAGGGCCACATCGGCGGGCTGATCACCGGCGCGGCGATCGCCGCGGCATATGCCTACGCGGCCCAAGCTCCGCGGAACTCGCGCCTTCTCGTCCAGGGCGGTGCCACCGCCGCGGTGCTGGTGTTGTTCGCGTTGCTGATTTTCTGGCGCACCGAAACCCTGCGCGCCTATTTCGGCATGGCCTGACGCTATAGCGCGATCCGCGCCCCGATGACCACGGTGCGGCTCAGCGGCAGCCCGAAGTGGGCGGCGGCGTCGGCGGTGATGTGGGAGGTCGCGATGAACAGCCGTTTGCGCCACGGCGCCATCGTGTCGGCGTCGCCCACACACAGTTCGAGCTTGGACAAGAAATACGAGGCGTGCTCGAGGTCGATGCGTCCCTCGGTGTCCGCGGGATCCAGCAAGGCCAGGGCGCGCGGCACGTCGGGCGTCTCCAAGTAGCCGAATCGCGCTGTCACACCGACGATTCCGTCGTCGGTGTAGCCGAGGCTGTCGTGGCTGATCCGCTCGTCGTCGGGTATCCGCGGCACCGGCTCGGTCTGCACCGCCATGATGATGACGTGCTGGGCCAGCACGTGGTTGTGTTCGACATTGGCGCGCATGGCCAGCGGTGCGGTGCTGCTCACCCGGTTGAGGAACACCGCCGTGCCCGGTATCCGGATCACCGGGGGATCGTTGTGCACCAGACCGTCGACGAACTCCCGCAGCGGACCCTCGGCCTGGTCCCGGGCCGCCGTGACGAGGTGGCGCCCGCGCTGCCACGTCGTCATCACCGTGAACGTGGCGACGGCGATGGTCAGCGGCAGCCACGCGCCGTGCACCAGCTTGGTCAGGTTGGCCGCGAAGAACACCAGATCCACCGTCAGCAGCCCGCCGCCGCCGAGCAGCACGACCCACAGCGGCCACCGCCACCGGGTTCGCGCGTAGTAGAAGAACAGCGCGGTGGTGATGGTGATGGTTCCGGTGACCGCCATCCCGAACGCGTACGCGAGGGCGGCCGAACTGCGGAACGCGAAGACCAGGATCAGCACCCCCATCATCAACGCGCCGTTGATCCACGGCACGTATATCTGCCCGACCGTCGACGCCGAGGTGTGCGCGATGCGCAGCCGGGGCAGGTACCCCAACCGGGCGGCCTGCGAGGCCACCGAGAACGCTCCGGTGATCACGGCCTGCGGCGCGATCACCGTGGCCGCGGTCGCCAACAGCACCATCGGCACCCGCGCCCACGCCGGGGCGAGCAGGAAGAACGGCGCGGCCACCGTCGCCTCGTCGTGCAGCACCAGCGCACCCTGGCCGAAGTAGTTCAGCGTGCAGGCGGGCAGCACCAGACCCAGCCAGCCGTAGGTGATCGCCCGCCTGCCGAAATGGCCCATGTCGGCGTAGAGCGCCTCCGCGCCGGTGACCGCCAGCACGATCGCGGCCAGCGCGAAGAATGCGACGTGGAACCGGCCGGAGAGGAACTCCAGCGCATAGGTCGGCGACATCGCCTTGAGGATCTCCGGGTTGGCGACGATGCCGTTCACGCCGCAGGCCCCGATCGCGGTGAACCACAGCACCATCACCGGTCCGAAGAACCGGCCGACCGCCGCGGTGCCGCGGCTCTGTACGGAGAACAGCGCGACGATGATGACCGCGGTGATCGGCACGACGAAACCGCTCAGGTCCGGGTCGATGATCTTGAGGCCCTCGACGGCCGACAGCACGGAGATGGCCGGGGTGATCATGCTGTCGCCGAAGAACAACGCGGCGCCGAACACTCCGGCGGCGGCCAGCGCCGCCGCGGTCCGCCGGCCCCCGGTGCCGGACCATCGGCGCAGCAGCGTGATCAGCGCCATGATGCCGCCTTCGCCGTGGTTGTCGGCGCGCATCACCAGGGTGATGTAGGTGAGGGTGACGATGATCGTCACCGACCAGAAGATCAGAGACACCACGCCGTAGACGTGGCTGTCGCTCACCGGCACCGGGTGCGGGTCGCGGGGGTTGAAGACGGTCTGCACCGTGTAGATGGGGCTGGTGCCGATATCGCCGAACACCACCCCCAGCGCGGCGATCACCACGGCCATGCGCACTCGATGATCATCGTCGAGTGAAGGGTTGTGCGCGACGCTTCTCGACCGATACGTACAACAACCGAACACCCGGCGCGATGATGGCCCTATGTCCGACGATCCGCTCGACACCCTGTACGCCGCCACCCCGCAGGAGTTCACCGCGCTGCGTACCGAGTTGGCGGGCGCGGCCAAGAAACGCGGCGACACCGAGGCCGCCAAGCAGATCTCGGGTGCGCGCAAGCCCACCACGGCGGCCTACGTCGTCAACGTGCTCGTGCACCGTGACGGCGAGGCCCGCCCCCGGCTCACCGCGCTGGGCGAACGGCTTCGCGCCGCGCACTCCGAGATGGACGGCGGCACGATCCGGGAACTGACCGCCGAACAACGCCGGCTCATCGACGGCCTTTCGCGCGCGGCCTTCGCGGCGGCCGAGATCACCGACCCCAGCGCCGCGCTGCGCGACGACGTCACCGCGACCCTGCAGGCCGCGGTCGCCGATCCGGACGTCGCGGCCCGGCTGGGCCGGCTGACCAAGGCCGAGCAGTGGTCCGGGTTCGGCGAATTCGGCAGCTCGGCAATCGTTTTCAAACCGTCGCGGAGCCGCAAGGCCAAACCCGAACCGGTGATTCAGAAACCGGCCGAGGACCACTCCGAGGCGCGCGCCGCGCTGGCGGCCGCCGAACGGGCCAAGGCCGAGGCCGACGCTGCACTGCAGGAACTGCAGTCCGACCTCGCGACCGCGCGGTTACGCCGCGACGACGCCCGAAGGAGACTCACCGACGCCGAGACCGCGCTCACCGCGGCCGAGGAGGCCTACGACGCGGGCAAACGGGCCAGCCGGGAGGCGGCAGCGGAAGTCAAGAAGGCCAAGACGCGCAAGCGTTAACTTCCTGCGCGGCAGCTGATCTCCATGCTGTCGGTGCCGCGGGCGCCGAAGCTGACGCTGACATAGCCGTTCGCCGGATCGCGGACATGGTCGACGTAGGATGCCAGCTCGGGCATGGACGTGTTGTCGGCGACGACGAGCGCGCCGGGCGTCAGGCGTGGCTCGAGCAGGTCCAGGACGGGCCGGTACAGCTCCTTCCAGCCGTCCAGCAGCACGAAACCCACGGCGCCGTCGAGACTTTGCAGTGTGGTCAGCGCGTCGCCTTCGAGCACCGTGATGACGTCGGCGAGCCCGGTCTGGGCGAACGTCGACTTCGCCGTCGCAACTTTGGCCGCGCTGAGTTCAGTGGTGACGACCCGGCCGTGCCCGTTGTCGCGCACCGCCGCCGCGAGGTGGATCGCGGAGATGCCCAGCGACATGCCGAACTCGACGACCGTCTCCGGTCTGGCCGCACGTATGAGCGCGTACAGCAGCCTGCCCGCCTCCGGCGTCACCGGCAGATAGAAGTCGCTGAGCGCGTCGGCGCGTTCCTGGGGGCTGGCGTCGCCGGACAGTTGGTCCGCCATGCGGCGCAACGCCGCCATCTGGTCGTCGGCCTCCGCGTACATGCGCTCGAGCGCGGCGGCGACCCGTGGATCCTGCAGTGTGGTGGTCACGGGTCGAAGGTAGCGGTCGATCCGGACATGGCGGGGCGCCGGGCGTGCCAGGATGGCAGCAGCGCCATGGCCGGTACGGACAAGTCGACACAGCGCGTGATCGCGGTGATCGCGCTGCTGGTGGCGGCCGCTTGGGCGTTGCGCGGACACGTGCCGGGCAGCGAGCGGATCGTCGAGCGTGAACCCACCACGGAGAGCCCGGCGGCGCTGGCGGCCGTCGTCGCGATCCTCTGCGCGGCGGTGGCGATCATCGGGTACGCGATCGTGGTGCGGATGCGCGCAGGCCGAACCCGGCGCGCTCCGTCGGCGGCGTTGCCGCGCAGCCCGGGCGCGGTCGGCAGGCCCACCTGGCGGTTCTCACTGATCGCGCTGGGTGCGATCGTCATCTGGCTGCTGCTGACGGCGCTGCTGGCCCGCATCGACGGGCTCAAACCGCCCGGGCGGCCCGCGGCGGTGCCGCCCGCGGCGCCGGAGGCCGGCACCGCGCCGTCGGGTTCGCTCGAACCTGCGCGGCCGCCCGTCGATCCGGGCCAGGGCACCGACATGATCGACTACCTGATTCCGCCGATGCTGGTGTTGATGACGTTGATCGTGGTCGTGACGGCGATCGCTTCGCATCGGCAGCGCAGGGCCGAACCGCAACCTCTCGGCGCCGTCGGGCCGGACGACGCGTGCGCGCCCGGTCAGGGCGCGGACTCGCTGGCCCGCGCCGCCGAGATCGGGCTGGCTGAGATCGGCGACCTCAGCCGCGAGCCCCGAGAAGCCATCATCGCGTGCTACGCGGCGATGGAAACCGAGCTGACGCGGGTCCCCGGCGCCGTCCCACAGGATTTCGACACACCCAGCGAAGTGTTGGCGCGGGCCGTGCACCGCGGGGCGCTGCGCGCCGACAGCGCCACCGAACTCGTCGAACTGTTCGAGGAGGCGAGGTTCTCCCCGCATGTGATGACCGAGGCGCATCGCGATTCGGCGGTGCGGGTGCTGCGACGCGTGCTCGCCGAGATACCGCAGGCGGTCACATGAAACGGTTTGTGGCAGCGTCTGTTCTGCTGGTGGCGGGCGCACAACTGATCGCGCTGGCATCGCCGGACCGCCGATTGGTCCTGACCATGTCGGGCGTCGCGCTGGGTTTTGCGTTGCTGGCCATGCGGTGGATGCTGGTGCGGGAGTCGCTGCCGGCCGCGGGTGATCAATACGCCGACGACGCCGCGAAGGCCTTGCGTCGGTGGCGTTCTCGCACCGAGACCCTGATCAGCAGGTCGGACACCACCCGCACCGATTGGGACCGGCATCTGCGGCCGATGCTGGCGCGCCAGTACGAATTGGCCACCGGCCAGAAGCGGATCAGGGATCGCGCGGCCTATCAGTCCACCGGCGAGATGCTGTTCGGAACGGAGCTGTGGGCGTGGGTCGACCCGGAGAACGTGTCGCGCACCGGCGCCACCGAACCCGGCCCGGGCCGCGCCGCGCTGGACGAGATACTGCAACGGTTGGAGCAGGTATGACGACAGGGGCGGGGATGCGAGGCGAACCCGCCGCGACCACGACCGCGAACTGCGAGGCGGTGCTCGCCCAGATCGGCCGGGTGGTGGTCGGCAAACACGACGCCCTCACTCTGATTCTCACCACCGTGCTCGCGGGCGGGCACGTGCTCATCGAAGACCTTCCGGGGCTCGGAAAGACCTTGATAGCAAGGTCTTTCGCTGCAGCGCTGGGCCTGGACTTCAAACGCGTTCAGTTCACCCCCGACTTGCTGCCCGCCGATCTGCTCGGGTCGACCGTGTACGACATGCAGTCGGGACGGTTCGAGTTCCGGTCCGGCCCGATCTTCACCAACCTGCTGCTGGCCGACGAGATCAACCGCACCCCACCGAAGACCCAGGCCGCCCTGCTCGAGGCGATGGCCGAAAGTCAGGTGAGCATCGACGGTGTCACGCACCGACTGCCTGCTCCGTTCGTCGTGCTGGCGACCGACAACCCGATCGAGTACGAGGGCACCTATCCGCTGCCCGAGGCGCAACTCGACCGGTTCACGATCCGCCTCGAACTGCGCTACCTATCCGAGCAGGAGGAGGCCTCGATGCTGCGCAGGCGCGTCGAACGCGGTTCGACGGAACCGACCGTGCACCAGGTGGTCGACGCGCGCGAGGTGGTCGCCATGCGCGAGTCGGTCGAGCAGGTGACCGTGCACGACGACGTGCTGCGTTATGTGGTGTCGCTGGCCGCCGCCACCCGGCAGCATCCGCAGATCGCGGTCGGCGCGAGCCCGCGAGCCGAACTCGACCTCGTCCAACTCGCCCGCGCGCGTGCGCTGCTGCTGGGCCGTGACTACGTGATACCCGAGGACGTCAAATCCCTTGCGGTGCCGGCGATGGCACACCGGGTCAGCCTCCGCCCGGAGATGTGGGTGAGGCGGGTGCAGGGCAGCGACGTGGTGGAGGAACTGCTGCGACGGCTGCCGGTACCGCGGACCAAGGCGTGATCCGATGTGACCGAGGCCCGCACCACCGAGGCGCGATGTCACTGGCGCCCATCACCTCTGACGGCCGCGCTGGTGACGTGTTCGGCGGTCGTGCTCACCGCGGCGGTGATCGGATCACTTTGGCAGTTGGTGGTTTTCGTCGCCCCGTTGCTCGGTGTGCTGTGCTCGGCAGGCTGGCAGCGCCCGCCACCGGCGGTGCGGGTTCATGCCGAGCCCGCCGTGCACCGCTGTTTCGAATCCGAACGGGCCCGTCTGACGGTAAGTGTCGAAACCGACGCGGACACCGTGGCGCTCGCGGTGTCGGCGCCGGAGGCGATGGAGCTCGAGGTGGGCGACGACCGCACCCGCCGGCCCGTGGTGGCGTGCGCCAACCGGTGGGGCCGCTACCCGATCCGGGCCGAGGTTCGGGTGGGGGCGCGCGGCGGACTGCTCGAGGGGACGGCGGTGGTGGAGGCCGCCGATGTCTACGTGTTTCCGACCGCACCTCCGCAGTCGACGGCGCTGCCCCGCACCGAGTTGCTCGACCGGTTGGGCACCCACCTCACCCGCCACGTCGGCCCGGGGGTGGAATACGCCGACGTCCGCCGCTACGTGCCGGGAGATCAACTGCGGACGGTGAACTGGCCGGTCAGCGCCCGCCGCGGCAGCCTGCACGTCACCGAGCGTTTGACCGATCGCGCCGCCGACGTGGTGGTGCTGGTGGACAACTATCCGCAGCCCGCGGGCCCGGCGACGCTGACCACCGAACGGGCCGTACGCGGCGCCGTGCAGGTGGTGCAGAGCGCACTTCGCGGAGGGGACCGCGCCGGTGTGGTGGCATTGGGGGATCGTCGGCCACGCTGGCTGGGCGCCGACATCGGACGCCGACAGTTCTATCGGGTGCTCGACGCCGTGCTCGGTGTCGACGCGAGCTACGAGACCACGTCGGGCACGTTGGCCCCGCGCGCCGCGGTTCCGCCGGGAGCGATCGTCATCGCGTTCTCCACGCTGTTGGACACCGACTTCGCGCTGGCGCTCATCGACCTGCGTAAACGTGGGCACACCGTGGTGGCCGTCGACGTGCTGCAGGGGGCGCCGTTCGACGACGACTTCGACCCTCTGCTCGAGCGGATGTGGGCGCTGCAACGATCGTTCATGTATCGCGACATGGGCACGGTCGGTGTCGACGTGGTGGCATGGCGCGATGTCGACACGCTGGACATGGCGATGCACCTGGTGCCCGACCACCGTCGAACCGTGCGGACACGGCGATGAATCGGGCCCTGTCGGCGGCGTTCGGGCTGTTGATGGTGGCGGCAGCCGCCGTCGACGCCGACGACGCGGCGCTGGTGACGGCCGCGCTGGCGGTGCTCGCGGTGTTGGCGGGCATTGTCTTTCGTCCGGCGGCGACGCTGGCGGTGGTGCTGACCGCCGCGGCGCTCGCGCTCGACGACACGTCCGCGATGCTGGCGGCGACCTCCGGAGTGTGCGCGGTGGGCTATCTGGTGCTGCGGTATACGACAGCGGTGCCCGCGCCGACAATGATTGGCGCCGTGGCCTTTACCTGTGCGGCATTGGCGGCCGTGTCGATCCCGTGGCAGCTACCATGGGTGCCGCTGCTGGCGCCCCTGGTGGTGCTGTCGATCGTCGTCGTCGCCACCCGTCCGTTCTGGGCCGACCGGCTGCCCACCACCAGCTAGTGCGACACCGGCGCCGCACACGCTATCTTTCATGGGTACCAGCGGGGCCCGGTAAGCGAAATGCTCAGCGGGCCGCTTAGTTTCGGGAGATCGCATGCCGTCGGATGTGCGCAAGGCAATCACGGGTGCCTCCATCGGCAACGCCGTCGAATGGTTCGATTTCGCCATCTACGGCTTCCTGGCCGTGTTCATCGCCGCGAACTTCTTCCCGGAGGGCGACCAGACCGCCGCGCTGCTCAAGACATTCGCCATCTTCGCGGCGGCCTTCTTCATGCGGCCGCTGGGCGGCTTCGTGTTCGGGCCACTGGGCGACAAGATCGGCCGGCAGCGGGTGCTCGCACTGGTGATCCTGTTGATGTCCGGCGCGACCGTGGCGATCGGGCTGCTGCCGACCTACGCCTCGATCGGTGTCGCTGCGCCGCTGCTGCTGTTCTTTCTGCGTTGCCTGCAGGGCTTCTCGGCGGGCGGCGAGTACGGCGGCGGCGCGGTCTATCTCGCGGAGTTCGCAACCGACAAGCGCCGCGGCCTCACGGTCACCTTCATGGCGTGGTCGGGCGTGGTCGGCTTTCTGGTCGGCTCGGTCACCGTGACGCTGCTGCAGGCGCTGCTGCCCACCGACGCGATGGAGAGCTACGGCTGGCGTATCCCGTTCTTGATCGCCGGGCCGCTGGGCCTTGTCGGCCTCTACATCCGGTTGCGCCTGGACGACACCCCGCACTTCGCCGAACTCAGCGAACAAGAGCAAGTGGCCAAGTCGCCGCTGCGGGAGGCGGTGACCACGTCATGGCGACCCATCCTGCAGGTGATCGGCCTGTTCATCGTCTTCAACGTCGGCTACTACGTGGTGTTCACGTTCCTGCAGGCCTACCTGATCACCACGCTGGAGTACACCAAGACCGAGGCGTTCGTCTCGATGACGCTGGCCACCACCGTCGCGTTGGTGCTCATCCTTCCGCTGGCAGCGCTGTCGGACCGCGTCGGTCGCAAACCGATGCTCATCGCCGGATCGGTGGCGTTCGCGGTGTTGGCCTATCCGCTGTTTCTGCTGCTGAACTCCGGCTCACTGGCCGCGGCGATCACCGCCCACTGTGCGCTGGCGGCCATCGAGTCCGTCTACGTGTCCACCGCGGTGTCTGCAGGCGTCGAGTTGTTCGCCACCACCGTGCGCTACAGCGGTTTCTCCATCGGCTACAACATCTGCGTCGCCGGCTTCGGCGGCACCACGCCCTACATCGTCACCTGGCTGACCGCCGAGACGTCGAACAACCTCGCGCCCGCGTTCTATCTCACCGTCGCGGCCGTCATCTCGCTGACCGCCGTGATGACGCTGCGGGAGAACGCCGGCCGACCCCTGCCGCAGACCCCGAGCGCGGCTAGTGTGGGCGCATGAAGGTTCGGGTGACGCCCTACATCACCGTCGAGGTCGACGATCGCCTTCGCCGCCGGCTGCGTAAGTCCGGCGAGCGGCTCCGCCTCAACCTGCGGGCCTATCTGCGCAGTGCGGCCGACGACGTGGACGTGGCCAGCGACAAGGTCCGCGGGCTGTGCGACCGTGCCGTGCAGCGCGTCGACGACGCGGTCGCGACCGTCAACGACCGGATCGCCCCCGCCGAGACCGTCGAGGCCGTCGAGAAGCCGCCGCGGCTGCGTGTGGTGTCCGACCGCGAAGCCAGTTAGCGGGTCAGCCGGCTCGGGCGCGTCCGGGGACGAAGAACGATGCGGCGACAACCACCGCACCGATGATCGCCACCGGGATCGACCAGCTGCGACGGCTCGACACCGCCGACTCGCACTGGGCCGCGTAGTCGGTGTGCGGGATCACCTCGTCAAGGATCGGCAGGTTGACCGGGTTGCGGTTGTCCACCTCGCGTGCACCGGAGTAGTCGGCGGCGATGGCGTTGCCGCAGCCGATGTCCTGATTGTCCGGGCCGGCCACCGACACCGGCATCAGCAGTCCTCCGAGCCCCACGATCAGCACGATCGCACCCACCAGCAGAACCAACCATCGCAAATTCATGATCACTCAATGCCCACTGACCGGCTCGTCAAAACCTGGTGGGGGGCGACCGAAGACGGCCGCTGCCCGGTGTGCTGTTCTTGTGCGGTGAACTGGCCGTGGTCGGAGAGGAGCTTGGCGCGTTGGGAGGCCCTGTGATCGAGCACGGCCTTGCCGTGCTGCTGGCGTTGCTGGCGGCCCTGTTCCTGGCGATCGGCATCGTGGTTCGGCAACGCGCGACCATGGACGTCCCGCCCGAGCACGGCGTGAGCACCGTCATGGTGTCGACGCTGGTGCGCAGCCGGCTGTGGTGGGCGGGCACCGTGGCGGCGCTTGCCGGCTACGGATTCCAGGCGCTGGCCCTGGTCTTCGGCTCGCTGCTGCTGGTGCAGCCGATCCTGGTGTCCGCCCTGCTGTTCGCGCTTCCGCTGAGCGCGCGCCTGGCCGACCGTCGCGTCACCCGCGCCGAATGGCTGTGGGCGCTGCTGCTCACCACGGCGCTGGCGGTGTTCGTGGTGTTGGCCAAGACCCGTCCCGGCGACTACGAGGCGTCGGTGCAGCTGACCGCCATCGTCGCGGTGGTGTGCACCGCGGCGGTGATGGCCTGTGTGGTGGTCGCGGTCCGCAACGTCGGCTGGCGGCGGGCGGTGTTGCTCGCCGTCGCGGTCGGCGTGCTGTTCGGCGTCGTCGCCGTGCTCACCAAGATCGTCGTGCACATGCTCACCCACGCCGGGCCGGTCGCGGTGCTGACCACCCCGGTGCCCTACCTGCTTGTCGTGCTCGGCGTCGTCGCCGTGCTCCTGCAACAGTCCGCCTTTCACGCGGGCTCGCTGCAGACCTCGGTGCCGACGATGTTGGTGCTCGAACCCGTCGTCGCCGTCGCGCTCGGTGCCGTCGTGCTCGGTGAGCACCTCACGGTCGGCGGCGTGAAAGCCGTCGCGATCACCCTCGCCGTCGCGGTGATGACGGCGGCCACCATCGCTCTCGGCCGCGACGAGGGCGCGCTCGAGGAACAACTCGAGTCCGCCGCCGCAGGCCGCAGCCCCTCGCCCTGACCCGGTTCAGTGCGACTGGTGCTGTGACGCCGGGTCTTTCAATGCCGCCCACAGCATCGCGGCGGCCCTGCGGGTCGCCGTGTCGGGCGCGATGTGCTCGGCGGTGTTGGGCTGCTCGGCGGGAGCGCCGCTGACGTGTTCGAGAAGCGCCACCGCGAGGTCGCGCAGCTTGACGTTGAACTCCTGGCTGGCGCGACGCAACATGTTCCACGCGGTCTCCGCGTCGCAGCCCATCAGTCCCATCAGCGCGCCCTTGGCCTGTTCGATCGCGCCGCGGGATTGCAGCACGGTGAGCAGGTCCTCGAAGGCCGTCGCGCTCTCCGCGGCGGCGGTCACCAGCGCTGCCGACACCAGATGCTCGTAGCTGATCAGGGTGCTGACGGTGGCGGCGTCGGCCGGTTCGGTCAGCGTGGCCGAGATGACGACCGCGGATTCGTCCTGCCAGAACCCCGGGACCGCCGCCGCGCCGTGCACCTGCTCCCACTCCGAACGGTGCCCCGGCGCGTGCGCGGTGACGGCGTCCAGGGTCAGCTTCGGCCATCGCTCGTCTGTCCACATGTCCAGGGAGATCACCGGAAGCTGGTGGGTCAGCGCGTCGACCACCGGGCCGCCGAGGCCGGACAACTGCGCGTCGACCATGTCGGCGCCGGCCCCCAGAGAGGCGATCACCGACGGTTCCTCGACATAGCGCCGGTCGCTGACGGTGACGGTCAACCCGACCGTGCCCCGCAGGTCGTCGCTGACCCGTTCCAGGATGCGCCGCAGCAGCGACACCAGTTGCGGGTGTTGGCGTGGATGAAACTCGGGTCCTGGCACAGCGGTCCCGTCAGTCCCCGATGGTCACGGTTGCGACGCGGTCGAGTCCAGAGATGCCGAGCAGGGTGGTGATCGGTCCCTTGTCAGGAATCACGAGGGACAGCTTCGTCGACGCCGCGATCGAGAACAACGCGCGCACCGCCGCGCTGTCGCAGTAGGACACCCGCGTCAGGTCGACGGTGATGGTCGTGCTGTCGGCCGCGGCGCGGGCCAGAACCGCGGCGAACTCATCGACGTTGGCCAGATCGACGTCCCCGGTGACGCACACGACGGGTGGCTGCTCGGCGTTCGCGGCGATGAGCCGGAACTGTTGCTCAGTCATGGCTGCACCTCCTCCCGCGCTCGTTCTCGCGGTGCCTGTCTCTCCCCAAACAGCCTGGATTGCAGGATGTTGTCATATCACGCCGGCGGCCTCCCCGGTACGGGCACGGGTCAATCGGACGGCTCCGACACCCGAAAGTTCAGTTCGACAGTGGTTCCCGTCGAGGTGCCGGCCAGGTCGACGTGGTCGCTGACCGTGCGCATCAGCAGCAGTCCCCGGCCGCGGGTGCCGGGATCGGCAGGCGGCGGCTTCCACGATCCCGAATCGGCCACCTGGACGCGCACCACCCCGTCGGCCAGCGAGGCGTCCACCCGCATCCGCCCGGCAGGACGGTCGCGGTAGGCGTGTTCGACGCAGTTCGAGCAGGCCTCGTTGACCACCAGGACGATGTCGCCCGCCACGTGGTCGGAAACACCGTTGGCGCGAAGCCATTCGGCCAGTCGGTGCCGGATACCGCTCAACCGCGGGGCGGTCGCCTCGTAGTCGATGACCAGCGGCGCGCGGGGCCCCCGGTACAGCACGGCGGCCACGTCGTCGTCGAAACCACCCTCGGGTGCGAGCCTGCCCAGCACCTCGTCCAGCGCGGCTTCGATCGGCAGATCGACGGTGGCGGTGACGAGATCGGCGACCCTGCTGATCTGGTCGTCGATGGCCCTGTCGCGCCGTTCGACCAGACCGTCGGTGTAGAGCAGCAGCGTCGAGCCCGGCGCCAGCGGACGTTCGGCCTGCGGCCTGGGCTCGTCGCGTTGCACCGCCAGCGGCACCGAATGTCCGTCGGTCAGCAACTCCCGCCCCGCGGATTCGGTCACCAGAACGGGCGGCACGTGTCCGGCGCTGCTGTAGCACACCGTCTGCGCGCGGGTGTCGACGAGCGCGACGATCACCGTGGTGCAGAACGCCTCGGGGATGTACTCCGCGACGGCGTCGAGTTGTTCGAGGAGCCTCGCGGGTTCGACGCCGGTCAGCAGCAGCGCCCTGGTGGAGGCGCGCAGTTGGCCCATCACCGCGGCCGCGGACAGCCCGCGGCCCACGCAGTCACCGACCACGACGCCGATGCGATGCTCCCCGACCGGCAGCACGTCGTAGAAGTCGCCACCGATCTCCAGGGGCGCCACGGCGGGCTCGTAGCGGACGGCGAACCCGGCCGGCATCGTGCGCGGCGGACGCATCGAACGCTGCAGTGTCAGTGAGGTTTCCCGGGCGATCTCGAACTGACGGACATGCTGCATCGCCAGGCTCAGATGACCGACCAGGGCGGCGGCGAAGCGCCGGTCCTCCGCGCTGAGCGTGCGCGGCACCCGGTGTTCCAGACACACCAGCACGTCCCGGGATCCGGACAGCACCGCGACGAAACCGCGCGTCGTGCCCGCGCTCGGTGCGGCCCCCACCGGCGTCACGGTCAACGGCAGCCAGTCGCGCGCGTCCTCGAAGGTACGGCGCCAATCATCGTCGAGTTCATACCAACTCGACACCGAGGGTTCACCGGCCACATGGATCGCGGGATCGCCGTCGCCGGTCGGCCAGGTGACCGTCATCAGGCGCTGGGCGTCCAGCATGGAGCGGCACTGGTCAAGGGTGATGGTGAGCACCTCGTCGACGTTCTTGGCGACGCTGACCGCGGTCGCCAACCGGGCCATCGCCCGGTCTCGCAGGGCCGCCGCGCGCGGGGCGGTGATGTCGCGGATGCTTCCGACGAAGGCCTGGCGCTGCGCACCGTGTGACGGCACCGCGTTGATGGCGATCGCCACCCACCGGATGCGGCCGTCGAGGTGGCGGATCTCGGTTTCGATGGAGATGTGACCGTTTCGCCGCAGCGCGGCCAGTCGGTCGCCGCTGACCGATGCGTCGCCCACCCACGGATACGGCGAGTGGTAGGGAAGACCGTCGGTGCCGTATCCGGTGATCTCGGTGAAGGCGTCGTTGATCTCGACGATCGCCCCCTCGTGGTCGGCGACGAAGAAGCCCTCCTGCAGCGAGTTCACCAACGCGTTGCGGAACTCGTCACGGCCCTCGAGGTCTTCGGTGCGGGCCCGTTGCTGTTCGTAACGCTTTGTGCCGTCGAGGAATCCGCGTGTCGCGACGTCCAGTGCGGCCACTGCCTGCAGCAGGAACGGCAGCGCCTCGGCGGTGACGGCCGGACCGTCCGCGGCGATCTGCTCGACGAGGCGGGCGTGGTGCTCGATGATCTCGAGCACGCTCATCCGGTCCCGCAGCGCGCGTCTGCCCAGGTCGTGGCCGACCGACAGGCTGGCCTGGTCTCCGGTGCGCAGGTAGGCGTAGAGCGCCTCGGCGTAGTGCCGGTAGAAGTCGCGTGCGGACAAGCTCGGCGGGCCCTCGGTCATGGCGATCCCCGGTGGCGTGCGGCGAGCACCAGCGCGTCGTCAGTGTCCCGACCGTAACGCCCCACGAGCTGTTCGGCGATGGTTGTTGCGGGCGCGGCGAAGTCGATGTCGTCCAGATGATCCCGGCTGATCCCGTCACTGGACATGAGCAGGAGGTCGCCCGGATGCAGGCCCACCTGGTGGGTGGACAGTGTCTGCGGCATGCGGTAGCCGATGATGCCCGCGGCGAGCAGCGCCGAGGACCGCACCTCCGCGCCGGCCGGGTGTTTGGCCACCAAATCGGCGGCGACGTTGCCGATGCCGATCCAGCTCAACGTGTCGGTCTCGAAGTCGACGCGCGCCAAAGTCATGGTGACACCGCGGGTATCGGTCAACGCACGGTGGCACAGTTGCGCGACGACATCGAGCGGTTCGGCGCGGCTGTCCTCGACCGCCGCCACGGCACGCAGCGCGGCGTCGGCCGCGGCCTCGCCGTGACCGAGTCCGTCGACCACCCCGAACAGCGCGGCGCCGTCGTCGACCTCGAGCGCGATCGGATGATCCCCGCAGATCCGCTCACCCGGGCGAGGGCGGCGCACCGCCGCCCACTCCATCGGCCCGAACCTGCCATGTCTAAACACTGTCGGGAATCCATTTCCACATCTCGACGACCGTCCCGTGGCCCGGTTGGGATTCCACGATCAGCCGGTCCATCAGCCGGCGCGCACCGGGCAACCCGAGACCCAGCCCACGGCCGGTGGAGTAACCGTCCTCCAGCGCGCGCTCGACATCGGCGATGCCGGGCCCGTCGTCGGCGGCCCGTACCACGAGGGCCTGCCTGCCGTCACGGTACTGCACCCCCACCCGCACCTCGCCGTGTCCCGCGTAACTCGTTATGTTGCGGGCGATTTCGGAGATGGCGGTGGCGATCATGGTCACGTCGGTCAACGAGAAGCCGAGCTGGTGGGCGAGTTCGTGACCGGCCTGGCGGGCGGTGACGATGTCATCGGAGCCGTTGATGTCGACGACGAAGTCAGTCCGCACCGTCGCGTCCCGTCGTCGGCTTGCGGTTCAGCAGCGCCAGGCCTTCTTCCAGATCCAGCGCGGTCTGCATACCGTCGAACGCCAGCCCCAGCTGAACCATCGCGAACGCCACCTCGGGCTGCAACCCGACGATCACCGTGTCGGCGCCGCGTAGCGCGGTCATGTGCACGATGGTCCGCAACGACCGGGCGGCAAAGGAATCCATCACGTCGATCGCGGTGACGTCGACGATGATGCCGCGCGCGCGAAACCGGCTGACTTGTTCCATCAGATCGCGTTGCAGCCGTTCGGTGTCGGAGTCCGACAGCGCCGCCTGCACGGTGGCGATCAGGATGGTGCCCTGCTTGAGGATGGGTACTGGCATGTGCGTGTGGCGGTGTCGCTGGTGGCTCCCGGTCAGGCGTTCGGCTCGCCCGTGCGGGTCACCTCGTAGCCGAGTAGGCGTTCGGCTTCCTCGATGCCGCCCTGCAGATCGCCGACCGCGTTCATCTTCGACAGGTCCAGCCCGATGGTGACCAGCGTCAGCGCGATATCCGACGAGAGTCCGGTGATGATGACGTTCGCGCCCATCAGCCCGGACGCGTCGACGGTCTGCACCAGGTGGTTGGCGACAGTCGAGTCGATGGTCGGCACACCGGTGATGTCGATGACGACGACCTTCGCGCGGTTGGCCCGGATCGCCCGCAGCAACTGCTCGGTGAGCTGCCGGGCGCGCTGGCTGTCGAGGACGCCGATGATCGGCAGGATCAGCAGCTGCTCGCGGACCTGCAGCACCGGGGTGGACAGCTCGCGGATGGCCTCCTGCTGCTGACGGATGATGCGCTCGCGCTCCTGGACGAAGCTGACTGCCACCGTGTTGGCGATGCGATTGGCCGCCGGTTCGTACGCGTCGAGCACCCGGTTGAGCAAGGTGAAATCGGACTGGTACTTCTCGAACAGCGAGCGGGCCAGCACATCGCGCAGCAGCAGCACGATGCCGACCACCTCGTCGGTCTCCACGCCCCGGGGGATGATGCGCTCGGACAGGTCGCGCGCGTAGGCCTGCAGCGCTTCCACGCTGCCGGTCTCGAGCACCTCGACGTAGTTGTCGTAGACCGCCGTCGCCTCGCCGAACAGCTCCTCCGGCGACATCGCGGTCAACAGCTGGGCCTCGTTGATGCGGCGCGCCCACTCCTCACGCAACGCCGTGCGGTTGCGCCTGAGGTGCTGAACGAGTTGCGGCAGCAAACCTTCGGTCGAGATGTTCGCCGGACCGGCGGGAGCCACCGGGGCGGAACCCACGCCGGAACTGATCATGTCTATCGGATCCGACATTCGTCCTCCCCGCTGCGGCTGCTGAGTTGACACTAACGTGTGGGCCTGCGGTTGATCCCGCGAAGCGGGCATGTCCGTTCGGCGCCAAGGCGTTAAGCTCTGGCCACTGCCGTCGCGATGGGGGCGGCCCGACCGAAGGATTCCCGTTGCCAGGTAGAGATCCGATCACCACCTCGGTGTCGCACCGAGATGAGATCGCCGTGGTCGCGGTCGGCGGCGACATCGACCTGGCCACCATCCCGGCCTTGGAGGGTGCCCTCGCCGATGCGGAGGCGCGCGGTCCGGCGGTGCTGATCGTCGACCTGTCCGACGTGGACTTTCTGGCCTCGGCGGGGCTACAGGCCCTGGTCGCGGCGCACGAACGGATCGGCAGGTCGGCGCGGTTCGCGGTGGTGGCCGACGGGCCGTCGACGTCTCGGCCGATCCAGCTGACCGGTCTGGACCAGGTGCTTTCGCTCTACCCGACGATCTCCGACGCGATCGCGGCGGAGAATGGGGGTTCCCCGCCGCAGAATTGAGCGCTGCGATGGCCGCGACATTGGAATAGAGTTCGATCGCCGGACGATCTTGTTTGCAGCTGATCACCGAACGTGAGGACTCGTCATGAGGTCAGGTCTTTGGAGCAGGCGTGCCGCGGCGGTCGCCGGCGGCGCCGCTGTCATCGCGATGGTCGCGCTCACCGCGTCCTGCGGCCAGCAGGAGGAGGCGCCGGGCGAGACCACCGAAACCACCACCACGACCACGACCACCACGGCGCCGCCGCCCGCCGCGCCCACGGAGAAGGCGCCGCGCATCGATCCCGGGCCCAATCCGTTCTCGCCGACGGTGTTCGCCCCGCCCGCGCCGACGGCAATCCCCGGGGACCACTGACCGCAGGTCCGACTCGGACATCCGGACGCTGGCGACCGTGGGCGCGCGCCGACTCGGGGTGCCGGCGCTGATCGCCGCGTGCGCCCTGGTACTCGTCTGCGACCTGGGGCCGACGCCGTCGCGCGCCGGTGCCCAGACCATCGCCGGTCCGTACTCCCATCTGCTGGCCGCCGCGACCGACCTGGGGCCGTCGCGCGACGGCGGCGCGCAACTGACCCTCGCGCTCACCGCCGCCGACCGTCCCGGCGCGGTGTTCGACTGGGCCGCGATCCACGGCCTGTCGGTGCGGTGGTGGCCGGGGCGGGCGTGGGCCGTCGTCGAGGGTCCCGCGACGAATTTGGCCGCGGCGGTCGGCGTCGAGATCCGCGACTACCTCGGCAGCCGCGGTCAGGCGGCCGGCCGGGTGTTCTACGCCTCCCCGCAGCAGCCCGCGGTGCCCGAGGCGCTGCGCGGCGAGGTCGCCGAACTCGGCCGCATCCTGGGCTACACGCCGCACCACATGTCCGGCCCGGTTGTTCCGCTCGACGTCCCGGACAAGGGCCTGGCCCCCGCCGCGCTGCTGACCACCTATGACGCCGACGGGTTGGCGGCCGATGGCTACACCGGCAGGGGCAGCACGATCGTTTTCTTCGCGTTCGACGGCTTCGACCAGGCCGACCTCGACACTTTCACTGCCACCTACGGGTTGCCGCCGTTGACCCCGGAGGTGGTCGGCGGCGAACTCGACGACCCGCGCGGTGAGACCGCGATGGATCTGCAGGTGGCCCACGCCGTGGCGCCCGATGCCCGCAAGGTGGTGTTCAGCGCGCAGCGCACCGTGCGGGGCGACGGGGCCTACGAGAAGATCGGTGAGATGTTCGAGGAGGCCGACCGGCGGTTCCCCGGTGCGGTCTGGAGCTTCTCGATCGGCTGGGGCTGCGACAAGATGATCACCGCCGCCGACCTCGCGCCGGTGCGGTCCGCGCTGGCCGCCGCGCAGGCCCGCGGCACGTCGGCGTTCAACGCCAGCGGCGACCTCGCCGGCCTGGAATGCAAAGGCGGCGACGCCTGGTCGTCGCCGCCCGGCGAGGCCGACGTCGGGCTCGACTCGGTCGCGTCGCTGCCCGAGATCACCGACGTCGGTGGCACCACCCTGTCCACCGACGGCGACGGCCGGTGGCTGGCCGAGCAGGCCTGGTTCGACGTACCGCTGTCGGTGGGCACCGGCGGCGGGGTGTCCGCGCTGTTCGACCGCCCGGACTGGCAGCGCGCGGTGCTGCCCGACCGCGACGCCGACCGCAGGCTGACCCCCGACGTCGCCGCGGTGGCCGACCCGTTCACCGGGGTGCGCATCGTGTTCAAGGGCCAGCACCTGGTCGGCGGCGGCACCTCACAGTCGGCGCCGATCTGGGCCGGGCTGGCCGCGGTGATGAACCAGTACCTGGTGGCCAACGGCGGACGGCTGATCGGCGACCTCAACCCGATGCTGTACCGCATCGCGGCGGGCGCCCCGCTGCCCGCGTTTCGTGACGTGACGCTGGGCGCCAACGCGGTGGCCACCGCCGGGCCGGGCTATGACCTGGTCACCGGGCTGGGCACGCCACGCGTCGACAATCTGGTGCGCAATCTGCTGATCCTGCAGGAGGCCGACGCATGACCGGAGCCGAGGAGGCCGTCCCGACCGCGGTGTGCCGGGTCTGCCAGACCGACGTCCCCGCGGGCGAGTACTGCGGGCTGTGCGGATGCCACCTCACCCCGCGCCGCGCCGAGGGACCGGACTGGCTGCGCATGCGCGACTTCGGCGCCGCACCCCACGAACATCTGCTGCAGCCGGCGCTGGCCAGTTCGCTGTTTCCGCACCTGCCCCAGCACTCGCGCACCGCGTTCCGGCTGGGGCTGCTGGTCCTGCTCGCGGCGCTGATCGCGTTCACCCTGCTGCGCCTGCCCGCCGCGCTGATCACCGTCGCCGCGCTGGGGCTGCCGCTGCTCTATGTGTTGTATCTGCGTGAGTCGGATGCCTTCCGCGACTTCCCCGTCGGCACCCTGGCGGCCACGGTGGGCCTGGGGGCGGTCTTCGGGGCGGGCTGGGCGCTGCTGACCGGAGCGATGGTGGCCCACGCCTATGGCGTCGCGCTGGCCGGCGGGTTGGCCGGCGCGCGTCTGCTTCGCGACGGGATCGGCGTCCCACTCGGTGGGGTGCTGCTGATGCTGGCCCCCGCGGTGATCGTCCGGCTGGTGCGGCCGCCCAGCCGAGAAGCGTTGGACGGCTTCATGATCGGCGCGCTCGGGGCGCTGACATTCACCGCCGCGGCCACCCTGACGCGGCTGGCGCCGCAGTTCGGCACCGGCGTGATCAGCAGGCGCCCGATGGCCAGCTTGCTGGTCGAGGCGGGCATCCGCGGGGTGGCGGTGCCGCTGATCGCCGCGGCCGCCGGCGGTCTGGTCGGTGCGGCGCTGTGGTTTCAGCGGCCGCCGAGCAAACAGCATCAGCATCCGGGCGTGGTGCGGTTGGTGCTGGTCGGGTTCGCGGCCGCGGTGCTGGTGGTGTATCTGGCCCTGGGCCTGATCGACGTCGCCCGGCTTCCGCAGTGGCTGATGCTGGGGTGCTATCTGGTGTTGGCCGCGGTGGCACTGGTGGCGCTGCGGGTGGGCTTGCACCTGGCGCTGCTGCACGAGGCGCACGACGAGATCCGGTCCGACGAACCGCTGCTGTGCCCGCACTGCGGACACGTGGTGCCCGACATGGCGTTCTGCCCGGCGTGTGGGGTGGCCACCAGGGCGTCGTCGCGGTCGTCGCGCCGGTCGCGCCGCGAGTCGCGCCCCGCACGCGGTGCGCCCGAGGAGCCATGACGACGAACTTCTTTCCCGGTTACACGGCCGCCGCGGCGCCGCGGCGCACCTCACGGGTGTGGCTGGTGGCGACGTTGGCGGTGGCGGTGGCCGTGGTGGCCGTGGCGCTGGTCGGCCTGTCGGCGATGATCAGCAAGCCGCCCGCGCGGTATGTGTGCCCGCCGGATTGCGGACGGCCGCCCACCGGCACACCCGTCACGGTCAATCCGCGGTTCGGCGCCGCCGACGGGACGTTCTCGGTGTCCTATCCCGCGCCGGGTTCGGCCTACCGGGTCACCACCACCGACACCGGCGTCACCGCGGAGTTCCAGGCCGGTGACGGCGGTACCCTGCGGCTGTTCGGTGAGCCCGCAGTCGGAAGATCCGCCGAGCAGATCGCAAAAGAGTTGGTGGCCAAGACGTTTCCGGACAGCCGGGTCGCCTACGAGTTGCCCAATGCGATGGTCGGCTATCAGCCGGGCTACGGGGAGGTCGTCGACTGCTGGCCCCAGGGGTCCAACAGCAGCTATCTGCGGATGCGGGTGCTGGTGATGGTCGCGGTCAAGGACGGGTTGGCGTTGGTGGCCGCCGCGACGGGCCCCTACCGTGAGTACGGTCCGGACTTCGGGTTCGGCAAGCCGTCGGGCGCCAACACCCAGATCGCTTTGGACATGGGCAAGTACGTCAACAGCTTCAGTTGGCGCGGTGACCCGCCTCGGTGAAGCGATTTGTGTGCGTTTTGTTGCGTTGAGCGCTCCTGAACGCACACAAACCGGATCAGATCTTGGCCGCGGCGTGTTCGGGCATCGGGTCGTAGCGGGCGAACGAGCGGGTGAACGATCCAGCGCCGTGGGCGATCGAGCGCAGATCGATGGCATACCGGGCCAGTTCGACCTGAGGGATCTCGGCCTTGACGACGGTGCGGTCCTCGCCGACCTTGTCGGTGCCGAGCACCCGGCCGCGCCTGCCCGCCAGATCGCTCATCACCGCGCCGACGAAGTCGTCGGGGATCACCACCGCGACCTCGTCGACCGGTTCGAGCAGGTTGATCCTGGTCGCCGCGGCCGCCTCGCGCAGCGCCAGCGCGCCGGCCATCTGGAACGCGAAATCCGACGAGTCGACACTGTGCGCCTTGCCGTCGAACAGCGTGACCCTGATGTCGACGACCGGATAGCCCGGTCCGACGCCCTTCTCCATCTGCGCGCGCACCCCCTTCTCCACGCTGGGGATGAACTGGCGTGGCACCGCGCCGCCGACCACCTTGTCGACGAACTCGAAGCCGGAGCCCTCCGGCAGCGGTTCGACCTCGATGTCGCACACCGCGTACTGGCCGTGGCCACCGGACTGTTTGACGTGCCGGCCGTGGCCTTTGGCCTTGCCGCCGAACGTTTCTCGCAGCGGTACGCGTAGTTCGACGGTGTCCACGGCCACGCCGTAACGCCGGGACAGTGCGTCGAGCACCACCGACGCGTGGGCCTCACCCATCGTCCACAGCACGATCTGATGGGTTTCGGGGTTCTGCTCGATGCGCAGCGTCGGGTCCTCGGCGGCCAACCGCTGCAACCCGACCGACAGCTTGTCCTCGTCGGTCTTGGCGCGCGGTTCCACCGCCACCGGCAGCAGCGGTTCGGGCATGCCCCATGGTTTGAGCACCAGCGGGTCGGCCTTGTCCGACAAGGTGTCTCCGGTCTCGGCGCGGGTGAGCCTGCCGATCGCGCAGATGTCACCGGCGACCACAGCGGGCGCCGGGCGCTGCTGCTTGCCCAGCGGGAACGACAGCGCGCCGATGCGTTCGTCCTCGTCGTGGTCCTGGTGGCCGGCCGATCCGCCGTTGGCGCCGAAGAACGAGTTGAAGTGGCCCGAGACGTGCACGGTGGCGTCGGGCCGGATGGTCCCGGAGAACACCCGCACCAGGCTGACCCGCCCGAGGTAGGGGTCCGATGTGGTCTTGACGACCTCGGCCAGCAGCGGGCCCTTCGGCTCGCACGCCACGGCGTCGCGGGGCTTGCCCTGCGGCGTGAACACCTCGGGCAGTTGGTGTTCGGGCGGGGAGGGGAAGGCGCTGGTGATGATCTCCAGCAGTTCCATGGTGCCGACGCCGGTGCTGCTGCACGCCGGGATGGCCGGGAAGAACGACGCGCGTGCGACGGCCTTCTCCAGATCGTCGATGAGCACGCCCTGGTCGATCTGCTCGCCGCCGAGATAACGCTCCATCAGCGTCTCGTCCTCGGACTCCTCGATGATGCCCTCGATGAGGCTGCCGCGCATCTGCTCGATCGCGTCGGCGTAGGCGTCGGCAGGCTCGTGGGTGGCGGTGCGTTTCCCGTCGGCGTACTCGTAGTGGGTCTGCGACAGCAGCCCGATCAGCCCGGTGCAGGGTGCGTCGGCGGGCAGGTAGAGCGGCAGCACCTTGTCGCCGAACACCTGCTGCGCGCGGGACAGCGCATTGTCGTAGTTGGCGCGGGCGTGGTCGAGTTTGGTGATCACCACCGCGCGCGGCATGCCGACCTGGCTGCACTCCAGCCACAGCGCCTTCGTCGGCTCGTCGATGTCTTCGTTGGCCGCGACCACGAACAGCGCGCAGTCCGCCGCGCGCAACCCGGCGCGCAACTCACCGACGAAGTCCACGTAGCCGGGGGTGTCGATGAGGTTGACCTTGACCCCGTCGTGCGAGAGCGACGCCAGCGCCAACCCGACCGAGCGCTGCTGGCTGACCTCGGCGTCGTCGCTGTCGCACACCGTGGTGCCGTCGGTGACCGAGCCCGGCCGGTTCAGCACGCCTGCGGCCACCAGCAGCGCCTCGACGAGCGTGGTCTTGCCGCCACCCGACGGGCCCACCAGGACCACGTTGCGGATGGCGGCCGGACTGTCCGCGGTGGGAGCGGCTCCGGCCTGAGAAGTTGTCGTCCTGTCCGCCATGACGTGCCTCCGACACTCGACTTCCGCCTGCATCCACCTTTCTCCGATGTGACTCAGAGCACAAGCGATTCGACGAGTTTGGCCCGCCCCGCCCGGGTCAGGCCCGCCAGGACGACCAGCGGGCGACGGCGACGGTGATCACCGGCCCGTCCAGCGCGATCCGCTGATACTGAACGTATTTGCGGCGCAGCAGCGCATAACCGTTGGCGACGTCCTCGCCGCTGTAGTGGACCGCGGCCTCGCCGTCGGCGCGCACCCACCACAGCCGCGACCAGTCGTCGTCGTAGTGGTCGACGAGCAGGCTCACTCGCGGGTTGGCCTCGATGTTGGCCAGCCTGCGCAGCCGCCGGGTCGACTTTCGCTTGGCGTCGACGGCGGTGTACACGGTGGCGTCGTCACCGTGGCGGTGCACGGCGAATACCACCGGCACCACGTGCGGCGCGCCGTCGGAGGAGACCGTGGCCAGCATCGCGACCGGCGATTCGGCGAACGCGGCCGCGGCGTCGAATTCGGCCATGGCGCCAGTATCACCCCGCGCCTCAGCGCCCGGGCGCGCCGCCGGGCAGTTGCGGTGCGACGCTGATCGGCGAGCGGGTCACCGGCGTGCGGGTCACCCCGATCTCCGGTTCCTTGGTGGTCCTCGTCGGGGCGCTTCGCCGGACCGTCTGCGCGGGCGCGGGCGCCAGGGTCTCGGCGGGAGCGTCGACCGGGGCCTCGGCCGACTCCTCGGCGGGCGGTGCGGGCGGTGGGGCCTCGGCGGGGGCGGCGGGCGCCGGCGGGGGCGGTTCGGGATCGGTCGCGCGGGCGCTCGACGCGATCGTGGTCGGCGCGGCGGTGCTGTCGGGCACCGACTCGTCGACCGTGCCCGCCGGGCCGCGCAGCACCAGCAGCACCCCGGACACCACGATCGCGGCCGCGGCCACCGCGGTGGCGGTCAGCGCCGTCATCGCCGGCTTGGTGCGGTACCAGGGCGGCGGCGCGGGTTCGAAATACCAGGTGTGCGGATCGAACGCGTCGAAGGTCGGCGATGACGGCGCCGGTGCCCCGTCGGCCTCGGTGCCGGGCAGATAGTCGAAGTCCCCCGGGGCTTCGCGGTCAGCCACACGGAGATGCTAACGCCCCGCAACGCCCGCGATGGCCGGCTCAGACGTCAAGAACCGGGTCGATCCCCAGGTCGCGATAGGTCACCAGGGCGACGAACGGCACGTCGCGCGCCGCGAATCGCTTGGCGGCCGCATCTCCGCGGTCGACCATCGGGATCACCCCGGTGACCACCGCGCCGACCGCGGTCACCCGGTCGAAGGCGATCTCGGTCGAACCGCCGGTGCTGATCACGTCGTCGACGAGCATCACCCGGGTGCCGGGCTGCAGGCGGGTGCCCTCGATCCACTGCTCGCGGCCGCGCTGCTTCTGCTCCTTGCGGACCGAGAACCAGGCCTTGCCGGTGACCATCGCCACGCCATGGGCCAGCGGGTCGGCGCCCATCGTCAGCCCGCCGACGGCGTCGAACTCGATACCGTTCATGGCGGCCAGGTCGGCGACGGCGCGGCTGACGACGGTCAGCCGCTCGCCGGTGTCGATGGCGTACTTGCCGTCGATGTAATCGTGGGACAGCTGGCCGCTGGCCAGTTTGAACGGCTCGTCGCGACGTTCGTGACCGCGGGTGCGGATCAGGTCGAACGCCGCCTGCCAGGTGGCCGGGCGCCCCGACGGTGCAGACATGTCGATGATGGTATTTCAGCCCTGCCGCGCCCGGCGGGCCAACTCCACGGTCGCCGAACGCAATTCGTCGAACGAACCGATCGGCGTGGCGTAGCCGACCCGGGTGTAGGCGATCCCGCGCTCGGTGGTCACCCGCAGGTCCAGGCCGTACCGGTCGGCGCCGGTGCACACCGCCGCGGTGGTGTCGGGGTAGCCGCCGAGGGTCTTGGCCATCGCCAGCAGCGAGTCGGCGTGGTCGGCGTTGAGGTGGGCGATCGCGCCCGCCGCCCCCGGCTGCACCGGATCGGGTTCGGCCGCGGCGTAGGCCTCGCCGGTGGCCGAGTCCATCCGCCCGTAGCCGCCGACCCAGCGCACCCGCCGGACCCGCAGCACCCACAACGTGAAGTCGCTGTAGTCGATGTAGTACTTCGCCGAGGCGACGGCCGACAGATGCGCCTCGCGCGCGGCCGCCGACTCCGCGCCCTGCGGAGCTTCCACCACACCCGCCAGCGTGACGCGGCCGCCGGCCAGCGGATCGGCGTCGGAGTCCGGCCCGACGATCGCGATGCTGGCCCGCGGATCGTTGGCCAGGTTGCGGCCGTGTTCGGCCAGGTTCGACACGCACAGCACCGGATCCCCGCCGAGAAGGCCGTAGGTGACGAACGACGCCCACGGATCGCCGTCGACGGTCAGCGTCGCGAGGGTGCCCGCGTTGGTCGACGCCCCGATCGTGCGGGCTTCTTCGGCCGCGGTCGGGCGGGCCGGATTGGACACCGCGGTCAGCGGCGGGGGAACCGAGGGGGCGTCACCGGGGTCGCCATGGTCTCGCAGCGTCATGTCGGCTCGATCCTAGGCCACCGCACGTGCGCGGTTGCGGCCCGACGGCGCGGACTCAGCCGCCGAGCGCGGCGATCAGATCCTTGATGCGCGCGGACTCGTCCTCGGTGGCGGGCTCGCCCGTCTCCACGGCCTCGATGAGGTCGCGGCGCAGACCCACCCCGTTGCCGGCCTCCTTGGCCGACAGCTTCGCCCGCGTCCGGCAGACGTAGAGGCGCTGACCGAGCGTGGCGTTGGGCCCCGCACCCGCGGTCTCCATCAGGTCGTCATAGCGCCTGCGGATACCGCTCAGCGCGACGATCACCGACGGGGTGGTGCGGCTGCGGCCGGCCGCCTCGGTCAGCGAGGTCAGCAGCTTGCGCAGCCCGGCGAGGATGACTCCGGCGCGTTCGGGGAACTCGGGGTCGGCCGGGTCGGGAAGGGCCCCGATCGCGACGTCGTACATGTGCGTCGCCGCGTCGGCCATGCCGACAATGACTTGAGCTTCGCCGTCGTTCGGGGTCTCAGCCACAGCCACTCGATTCTGTTGCGCATCGCCGGAAAAAAGACACCGAACCGTAACGCAGCTTCCTTGCGGTTTCAACCAGTCGCCGGCGGTTCGATTCCGGCCGACATGGGTAGGTTTGAAGTCTGTATGGATCAGCGAAGTGGTGGCAGCGAAATCGGGGACGGCGCCGGGGAAATGGTGCACGACCCGTCCGAGGGCAGCCACGTCGAGGAGGGCCCCGAGGGCCGGACCGTCGAGCACCCGACCGCCGAGGACTTCGGCCAGGCCCGGGTGCTGCCCGAGGATCGGACCTGGTTCAAGCGCGCGGTCTTCTACGAGGTGCTGGTGCGCGCGTTCTACGACTCGAACGCCGACGGGGTCGGTGACCTGCCCGGGCTGACCGAACAACTCGACTACCTCAAGTGGCTTGGCGTCGACTGTCTTTGGCTGCCGCCGTTCTACGACTCGCCGCTGCGCGACGGCGGCTACGACATCCGCGACTTCTACCGGGTGCTGCCCGAGTTCGGCACCGTCGACGACTTCGTCGGGTTGTTGGACGCCGCGCACCGCCGGGGCATCCGCGTCATCACCGACCTGGTGATGAACCACACCTCCGACCAGCACGCGTGGTTTCAGGAATCCCGCCGTGACCCCGACGGTCCGTACGG
Source organism: Mycolicibacterium sp. XJ1819 (assembly GCF_053483675.1). Taxonomy (NCBI): domain Bacteria; kingdom Bacillati; phylum Actinomycetota; class Actinomycetes; order Mycobacteriales; family Mycobacteriaceae; genus Mycobacterium; species Mycolicibacterium sp. XJ1819. The sequence continues at coordinate 91,259 of NZ_JBEFST010000007.1, forward strand.
CGACTTCTACGTGTGGAGCGACACCAGCGAACGCTATCCAGACGCCCGGATCATCTTCGTCGACACCGAGGAGTCCAACTGGACGTTCGACCCGGTGCGCAGGCAGTTCTACTGGCACCGGTTCTTCTCGCACCAGCCGGATCTCAACTACGACAACCCGGCCGTGCAGGACGCGATGCTCGACGTGCTGCGGTTCTGGCTGGATCTGGGCATCGACGGGTTCCGGCTCGACGCGGTGCCCTACCTGTTCGAGCGGGAGGGCACCAACTGCGAGAACCTGCCCGAGACCCACGCGTTCCTCAAGCACTGCCGCAAGGTGATCGACGACGAGTATCCCGGCAGGGTGTTGTTGGCCGAGGCCAACCAGTGGCCCGCCGACGTCGTCGAGTACTTCGGTGACCCGAACACCGGCGGCGACGAATGCCACATGGCGTTCCACTTCCCGCTGATGCCGCGCATCTTCATGGCGGTGCGGCGCGAGTCGCGGTTTCCGATCAGCGAAATCCTCGCCCAGACCCCCGAGATCCCGGAGATGGCGCAGTGGGCGATCTTCCTGCGCAACCACGACGAGTTGACGTTGGAGATGGTCACCGACGAAGAGCGTGACTACATGTACGCCGAATACGCCAAGGATCCGCGGATGAAGGCCAACGTCGGCATCCGGCGCCGGCTGGCTCCACTGCTGGACAACGACCGCAACCAGATCGAACTGTTCACCGCGCTGCTGCTGTCGCTGCCGGGCTCGCCGATGCTGTACTACGGCGACGAGATCGGCATGGGCGACATCATCTGGCTCGGCGACCGCGACGGCGTGCGCACACCGATGCAGTGGACCCCCGACCGCAACGCGGGGTTCTCCACCGCCAACCCGGGCCGGCTCTACCTGCCGCCCAACCAGGATCCGATCTACGGCTACCAGTCGGTGAACGTCGAAGCGCAGCGCGACAGCTCCACGTCGCTGCTGAACTGGACGCGCACGATGCTGGCCGTGCGGCGCCGCCACGACGCGTTCGCGATCGGCACGTTCCGCGAACTGGGCGGCTCGAACCCGTCGGTGCTGACCTATGTGCGCGATCTGGACGGCGACACCGTGCTGTGCGTCAACAATCTGTCGCGGTTTCCGCAGCCCATCGAACTGAACCTGCAACACTGGAACGGCTACACGCCGGTGGAGATGACCGGCCACGTCGAGTTTCCCCGCATCGGCCAACTGCCCTATCTGCTGACGCTGCCCGGCCACGGGTTCTACTGGTTCCAGTTGCGGGCGCCGGAAGCCGAGCCTGGAGATGAGTCATGAACCTGCCGTTCGCCGAGTGGCTGCCGCAGCAGCGGTGGTACGCCGGGCGCGGCCGCGAACTGGCAGCCGTCGAACCCGCGGTCGTCGTCGCGCTTCGCGACCACCTGGACCTGGTGTTGCTGGACGCCGTCTACACCGAGGGTCCCGCCGAGCGTTATCAGGTGCTGGTGCAGTGGAACTCCGGGCCGACGGACCCGGCGTCGGGCACCGGCCTGATCGACGAGTACGTCAACGTCGCGACCATCGGCGCCGAGGACGACCGCACCGCCTACGACGCGTTGTACGACCCGGCCGCGGCCGCGTTCCTGCTGTCGTTGATCGACGCGTCGGCGACCGTCGGCCCGCCCGGGCACACCGTGCGCTTCGTCAAGGAACCCGGCGCCGAGTTGCCGCTGGACTCCGCGCCGCGGGTGTCGGCCGCCGAGCAGAGCAACACCAGCGTGGTGTTCGAAGAAGCGGCCATTCTCAAGGTGTTTCGTCGCATCACACCCGGCGTCCACCCCGACATCGAACTCAACCGGGTGCTGGCCGCGGCGGGCAACCCGCACGTGGCCCGCCTGTTGGGGTCGTTCGAGACGACCTGGGATGTCGAGGGTCCCGAAGACGGGGGCGCCGAACCGTGCGCGCTGGGCATGGTCACCGAGTTCGCGGCCAACTCCGCGGAGGGCTGGGACATGGCCACCGCGAGCACCCGCGACCTGTTCGCCGAGGGCGACCTGTACGCCGACGAGGTGGGCGGGGACTTCGCGGGCGAATCCAGCAGGCTGGGCGAGGCGGTGGCCTCCGTGCACGCCGCGCTGGCCGAACACCTGCCGACCTCGAGCGTGGCGTTCCCGGTCGACACCATGCTCGAACGGCTCTGGTCGGCGGCCGCGGCGGTACCGCAACTGCAGCAGCACGTCCCGCTGATCGAGGAGCGCTACCGCAAACTCGGCGAGGAGACGGTCAGCGTGCAACGAGTGCACGGCGATCTGCACCTGGGCCAGGTGCTGCGCACCCCGGAGGGTTGGCTGCTGATCGACTTCGAGGGGGAGCCGGGGCAGCCACTCGACGATCGGCGACGGCCCGACTCGCCGCTGCGTGATGTGGCCGGGATGCTGCGGTCCTACGACTACGCCGCCTACCACCGGCTGACCGAGCAGGCCAGCGACCTGCGGGTCGACGAACGCGAACGGATGCTCGCGGCCAGGGCCAGGGAATGGGTGGAGCGCAACGCGGCGGCGTTCTGCGAGGGTTATGCGGTGGTGTCCGGCGCCGACCCCCGCGACTCCGGGCAGCTGCTCAGCGCCTACGAACTGGACAAGGCGGTGTACGAGGCGGCCTACGAGGCCAGGCACCGGCCGAGTTGGCTACCGATACCGCTGAAGTCGATCGAGCGCATCTTGGGATAACCCGGCCACTACGGGCGCAGGATGAAGTCCACCACGTGCTCGCGGATCACGACGGGCACGTCCTTGGCCGAGGTGGACCGGTACAGCAGGCCCACGCCCGCGGCGAACAGCACCTCGGAGCGCAGGTCGGCCTCGTCGTCGTCGAACCCGTAGTCACGCAGGGCCTGTCTGACCGCGCACAGCACCCGTTGGTCGCTTCGCTGCACACTGGCCAGTGCGCCGTCGTCGGTCATCGCCCACGCCCGCATCGCACGTTCGAGCGCCCAGTAGTCGGGCCGCACCAGCGTCTGCATCAGCACCTCCAGGCGGGTGCGGGGTTCGGCGTGCCCGAACGCCTCGCAGCGCCGCCGGCGCTCGTCGTGCAGGCTGCCCCACGCCGCCGCCAGCGCCGACCGATACTCGCCGATATCGGTGAAGTGCCAGTAGAAACTGCCCTTGGTGACGTCGAGCTTTTCGCACAGCCGACCGATCTTGAGCGCGTCCGGTCCGCCGTCGGCCAGCAACGTGAAGCCGGCCTCGATCCAATCTTCGGCGGTCAACTGGCGCCCGGAACCGCTCGGCGGCGTCATGGTAGGCAGCATACGGCAGTTACTGACACTGGCGAAAATATTTTCGGCAACTGTAGCCGGCGCGTTGGCAAACAATTTCCGGATTGCCCAGAGCCTGATTCCGCGAGACGTCGAAGCGATGTTGGCAACCGCGGCCGCCTGGTAGAGGCCGCCGCTCTTCGGCATCTACTCCGGCCCGCCCGGCCGGCGGCACAACAGACGAGTGCCCTGGCGCGGCGGCCACGGTTGCTACCGCGGCACCGTACCATACGACCTGGTACGGGAGGTGCAACTTAACGGCAAGCACGCTGCGGCGCAACGGTTCCCAGCGCCGAATTTGCGATTTCGGCGTGGTTTGCTGTGCTGAGCGCAGGTTTTCACGCCCAAGTCGGTTAGGCCGGCGCCGGAGCGGGCAACCGAGGGACGTGAACCCCGAAAGCCATGAAGACGCCGGTTCGGCGAACGACACCGGCGGGCCCGGCGACACCCTGCGCCCGATGGAGGCCCTGGATCCCGACGACGTCCGCAACGACGACGACGACGACGTCGTCGACCCGCCGGACTCGTGGACCGCGGCCGACCAGATCGCCGAGGAACCCGACGGCGAGACGCTCGAGGACAAGTTGGCGGCCGAGGAACCCGATGAGACCGAGACGCGTCCGGCCGACGATCAGGGCGCGGCGGCCGTCGAGACCGTCGACCCCGGTCGGCACGGCAGCACCGAGGGACAGATCAGCGGCGCGCCGGAGGACGGCGACTCGATCTTCCCGGTGGTCGAATAGCCGCTCACTCGCCGCCTGCGGCCTGCAGGATCACCACCGCGCGGGCGGCCACCTGCACCTTCTCGCCGGCGGCGACCTCGGTGGGCTCGGCGTCCGGCGCTTCCGCGGTGTCGATCACGGGCAGCCACGCCGGGCCGAATTTGCCTGGCGGCATGACGAATTCGATCGGCTCGTGGTGGGCGTTGAAGCACAGCATGAACGAGTCGTCGACGATGCGCTGGCCGCGCACATCCAGGTGCGGGATGCCCTGACCGTTGAGGTACACCCCGACGGATTTGGCGTAGCCGGTCTCCCAGTCTTCGTCGCTCATCTCGGCCCCGTTCGGGGCGAACCACTCGATGTCGGGCACACCGTCGGTGCCGCGATGGCGCACCGGCTGGCCGGAGAAGAACCGCCGCCGGCGGAACACCGGATGGGCGGCGCGTAGTTCGGCCACCGACCGGGTGAACTCGATCAGGTCGGTGTCGGCGGAGGCCCAGTCGATCCAGGACAGCTCGTTGTCCTGGCAGTAGACGTTGTTGTTGCCCTGCTGGGTGCGGCCCAGTTCGTCGCCGTGACTGATCATCGGCACGCCCTGCGACAGCAGCAGGGTGGTGAGGAAGTTGCGTTGCTGGCGGGCCCGCAGCGCGTTGATCTCCTCGTCGTCGGTCGGACCTTCCGCCCCGCAGTTCCACGACCGGTTGTGGCTCTCGCCGTCGTTGTTGTCCTCGCCGTTGGCCTCGTTGTGTTTCTCGTTGTAGGACACCAGGTCTCGCAGCGTGAACCCGTCGTGAGCGGTGACGAAGTTGATCGAGGCGACCGGACGCCTGCCGGTGTGCTCGTAGAGGTCGGCCGATCCGGTCAACCGGTAGGCGAACTCGTCGAGGGTGGCGGGCTCGCCGCGCCAGTAGTCGCGAACCGTGTCGCGGTACTTGCCGTTCCACTCCGTCCACTGCGGCGGGAAGTTACCCACCTGGTAGCCGCCGGGGCCGACGTCCCACGGTTCGGCGATCAGCTTGACCTGGCTGACCGTCGGATCCTGTTGCACGAGTTCGAAGAACGTCGACAACCGGTCGACGTCGTAGAACTCCCGGGCCAGCGTCGAGGCGAGGTCGAACCGGAACCCGTCGACGTGCATCTCGGTGACCCAGTACCGCAACGAATCCATGATCAGTTGCAGTGAGTGCGGGTGTCCGACGTTGAGGCTGTTGCCGGTGCCGGTGTAGTCCATGTAGTAGCGCTTGTCGTCCTCGACGAGCCGGTAGTAGGCGGCGTTGTCGATGCCGCGGAACGACAGCGTCGGCCCCAGGTGGTTGCCCTCGGCGGTGTGGTTGTAGACCACGTCGAGGATCACCTCGATGTCGGCTTCGTGCAGCGCGCGCACCATGGCCTTGAACTCCTGCACCTGACCGCCCGGGTTGGGACTGGAGCTGTACTTGGAGTCGGGGGCGAGAAAACCGATGGTGTTGTAGCCCCAGTAGTTGGTCAGCCCCTTGTCGATCAGCGTCGAGTCGTTGGCGAAGTGGTGCACCGGCATCAACTCCAACGCGTTGACGCCCAGGGCGCTGAGGTGCTCGATGATTGCCGGATGGGACACCGCGGCATAGGTGCCGCGGATCTGCTCGGGGATGTCGGGGTGGGTCTGGGTCAGCCCCTTGACGTGGGCCTCGTAGATGACGGTGTCGGCGTATTCGTGGCCGGGCGGCCGGTCGACGCCCCAGTCGAAGAACGGGCTGACGACGGTGGCCTTGGGCATCGCCGGGGCGGAGTCCTCGTCGTTGCGACTGTCCGGGTCGCCGAAGTTGTACCCGAACAGCGACTGGTTCCAGTCGAAGTTGCCGTCGATGGCCTTGGCGTAGGGGTCGAGCAGCAACTTGTTCGGGTTGCACCGGTGGCCGGCCGCCGGGTCGTAGGGCCCGTGCACGCGGTAGCCGTAGCGCTGGCCGGGCTCGATGTTGGGGATGAAGCCGTGCCAGACGAACCCGTCGACCTCGGGCAGCCGCAGCCGGGTCTCGGTGCCGTCCGCGTCGAACAGGCACAGTTCCACCATGTCGGCCGCCTCGCTGAACAGCGCGAAGTTGGTGCCGAAGCCGTCATAGGTGGCGCCCAGCGGGTAGGCCTTGCCCGGCCACATCTCCAGCGGGGCGGTTGGTGGGTTGGCGGCTTGGGTCAAGTTGGCACGCTCCAGTTAAAGGTTGACGAGACGACTAGGGGAGTGCCCAAACCGGGCAGATCGCAACCAACCGCCGATGCCGCCGGTTGACGGCCTAGCCGACCTGGACGCCGGCGGCGCGCATGTTGTCCACGGCCTCGGCCGTCGACTCCGGCGCGACGCCGGCCGTCAGGTCGAGCAGTACCCGGGTCGCAAAGCCCGCTTTCGCCGCGTCGGACGCGGTGGCCGCCACGCAGTAGTCGGTGGCGATGCCGACCACGTCCACCGCGTCGACGCCGCGCTCACGCAACCAGTCGGCCAGCGGGGTGCCGTCCTCGTCGATGCCTTCGAAACCGCTGTAGGCCGCCGAGTGGTGGCCCTTGTGGAAGACGGCCTGTACCGCGCTCGGATCGAACTGCGGGTGAAACTCCGCGCCGGGCGTGCCGACCACGCAGTGCCGCGGCCAGGACGCCCGGTAGTCGGGTGCGTCGGAGAAGTGCTCGCCGGGGTCGATGTGAAAGTCCTTGGTGGCCACCACGTACGCGTAGTCGTGGCGGCCGGCCAGCAGTTCGCTCACCCCGCGGGCCACGTCGGCCCCGCCCGTCACGGCCAGCGAACCGCCCTCGCAGAAGTCGTTCTGCACGTCGACGATGATCAGTGCCCGCATGCCTCGACCGTAGCGCGGCCGCGGTCCTACCCGCCGAACAGCAGGTACAGCCCGGTGAACGTGTAGCCCACCATCACCAGCATCATCGCGAGCTGACCGGTCACCTGATGCCCGGCGGGCAGCAGGCGCAGGGCGCGGTCGTGCGCGGCGATCACCGCGGCGACATGACCGGCCACCACGGCGCCGACCTTGACGGTCGCCAGTAGCGTCGGGTGAGACGACAGCACGTAGTTCACCTCGGCGTCGAGGTGGAACAAATCGATCACGGTCTGTTGTCCGCGCTCCACCAGATACGTCAGATAGTGGGCGATCACATAGCCGATCACGATCGGGATCAGCGAGTGGGCCATCTGCCCTGGCAGCGCCCGCCGGGCCGAGCGGTCCACCCCGCCGGTCGCCCTGGCCGCCGCCCAGAAGGTGCCCGCGACGACACCGACGAACACCAGCAGACCCGCGGTGCGGATCAGCGTGGCCGAGACGGCCTGCGCGTCGACGAAGTTCCGCCACCACGGCATCGCCGAGAAGCTGTCGTAAGCGGTCGATCCCAGCAGCACCGCCAGCATCGCGACGGTGCCGGAGCGCACCGGAAGCGACGGCAGATGGTCGAACGGGTTTCCGATCGCGATGCGCCCGTCGCGGTTGCGGCGCAGCGCCGACAGTCGCGACGCCACCATGCTGTACACCTCGAACGGGTCGGCGCGGGCCGGCCAGCGGCTACCGCACCACAGCGTGCCCGCGAGCGTGACGGCCAGGTAGATCAGCAGCCAATTACGTATCGCGGCAAGCGATCCGGGGTCGGGGCTGGCCAACTCCAGCCATACGAACGCGAACAGGCCCACGACCGCGGGCCAGTACCCCAGGCGCGCCGGGTACACGTCGCGCACCGACCGGCCGCCGAGCAACCGGTGCACGGTACGCACCGGGGAGAGCACCCGCCACACCGGCCCGATCGCCAGCGACAGGGCCACCAGCCCGATCCACAGCAGCACGTAGAACACCCCGGGCAGCGGATTGGTCGCATCCTGCGGGCCGAAGAAGGCCTGCAACGCCACCCACCCGGTCAGCGCCAGCGCCGCGATGCCGACCGTCCAGCGGGTCAGCGGCGCGTCGACGGTGCGCGTCACCCACAGCGGCAGCGCGCGGCCGGGCTTGTCCGGGTCGAACCGCGGCCGCCGCCACGCCAGCGCCACCACCGCGAACGTGAACGTCAACGCCCACGCCGCGCCGATCAGCGCATAGGTGAACGGAATCGGCAGATCCGTGGAGCCGCCGAGGCCGTGCGCCAGAACGGTGACGGCCGGATCCGGGGTCACTGCACCGCGACGGTGGCGATCGTGCGTTGCAGTTCGTGCAGTTCGATCTCGACGGTGCCGGGCACATCGACGGTGAACTGGAAGATCTGGCCCGCCCTCGGCTCGATGGCGAACGTGTGCTCAGGGTTGGAGTGCACGTGCAACTCGTCGGCGGCGTCGCTGTTGACGCGAATGATGATGGGCTCGTCGACCCGCGCCTGCAGCCGCTCGTTGGTGGGGGTCACCTCGCCCGCCTCGATCGTGACGTCGATCATCAATCGGTCGGCGGGTGCCTGCTGGGCGGGCATCTGCGATGGCTGCGAGGCTGCGGGGCTCTGTGGGGTCGACTCGGTGTCCGACGAGGTGCCGCAGCCGGCGGTGATCAGGGCCGCAGAGCTCAGGACGGCGGTCATGGCGAGGACTGTTCTATGAAGTGTCACGGTGCTCATCCTTGCTTGTCACGCCGCTACCTTTCGCGGTACCCGGGGTGCGCCGGTTTCTCACCGCGATGTAGACCACCACCCCGGCCACCACGATCGCGGGAGCGAAGGCGGGCACGGCCAGCCAAACCGAGTGGTCGGCCAGGACGGCGACGTCGGGTCGGGCCGTCATGCCTGTGCCGTGGGACGCAGTTCGGCCTGGCGGTCGGTCGGTTCGCTGTTGTCGATGCGCCCGGCGCCCCAGGTGACTCCCGCCACCATGGCCAGCGTGCAAAACAGCACCACCAGACAGCCGATCAGCCACAGCGACTGCGGAATGTCCGGGCTGCGTTCGCGTTGCAGGATCGTGATCTCGGAGACCAGCGGCCGCGTCATCGACGCCTCGGCGGGCACCTCCTCTGCGCCGATGCCCGGATCACCCGCCAGGTAGATCGGCACCGCGGCCAGGGTCTTGCCGTCGTGCACGCGCAGCAGCGTCTTCCAGGTGCCCGACACCGGCATCGGTTCCGTAGACCGGAAGTGGCCGGGACCGACGTTCTCCAGGTGGTCGATGAAGATGCCGCTCTGATTGGCCAGGCCGCCCTGCCAGCCCAGCACCGACACCCAGTTGGGATCGTCGCTGATCACGTCGGCCGGCTGGAACTGCACGTCGGCGGTGACCATCCGCTGCCCGCCGATACTGGGCGCCTCGGTGAGAGTGACTGTGGCGTCGACGTTTTCGGGCACCTGGTAGCGCAGGCCGTTGGCGGCGGCGCCGCCGATGACCAACACGGTGAGTGCGACAAGACCGACGCCGAGCGCGCGACTCGGTAGCCGCGCACCGGTCAGCACCATGCCGATCATCGCGCCGCACGCGCCGGTGAGGATCGCCACCGGCACCGCCATCGCGAGCGCCTCCGGCCACAGGCTGGCGGGCCACGGATGCGGGTAGACGGCGTTGATCCACAGCGATTCCAGCCAGAGGCCGACCGTGCCGACACCGAGGCCGGCGACCGCCCCGAACAGCACCGGGCGCTTGAACAGCGGGGTCAGCGCGATCAGTTCGACCACGACGGCGGCCCCGAGGTACAGCGGGAACCAGTTGGCCGGGGCATCGAGGACCGGGGCCACCAACAGGGCGACGATGCCGCGCAGGCCGATGGCGATCAGCGCGGCCAGCAGTGCCGCGCCTCGGCCGAGGAAGATCCTGGCCGCGACGAGCGCCAGTGCGCCCGCGGCGGCGATCAGCATCGGCTGGAACGCCTGCCGGAACTGGGGCACGCCGAAGTCGAACTCGATCTGGTAGACCGACATGCCGATCAGAACGCCTGCGAACGCCAGGTACTGGACGAACTTGAGGAAGACACCGTCGCGCGGCGCGTCCGGAGGCGCTGCCCGCTTGCCCTCCAATTCCAGGTAGGCGGCCGCCAGCGTGGAGAACCCGGCACCGCCGATCATCATCAGATGAGTTGGCCCCCAAAGGGTCACGTCCTGACCGAAGATGCGGTGCCAGATGTCGTCGAGCGGGAAGCCCATCAGCGCGTACAGCCCGCACCCCGCCATCACGATGCCGCCGACCGGGGCGTACCAGTTGTCGGTGATGCGCACCGCAGCGGGCCCGGGCCGTTCTGCTTCGCCTCGGGGCAGCACCATCGCGGTGCCGCCCGCGACGAAGATGCCGAACAACCCGATGAGGATGAAGTAGTGCGCCGGGTTGGCCAGCGCGCCGTCGTCGCGGCCGTTGCCGATGTGCAGGCTCACGTCCCAGATGAAGCCGAACAGGGCGCAGATGATCGAGGCGATGAAGACCGCGATCGGCAACGCCACCCACGCCGGACGCTTGAACCTGCGCCCCGACCAGTCGGCCAGTGCGGCCAGCCAGTCGATCTTGTGGCTGCGGTGCAGCCAACCGATCCACAACAGCAGGACGCTGACGATCACCGCGACGACCGAAAGGCCGATGATCTCGTTGAGCGCGGCGCCGCCGCCCTCGTCCTGTGCCAGCAGCGTTACGTCTCGAGTACCGGTCATCTGCTCCACCTGCGAGGTCGGGAGGGACGTTTCTTACTCGGAAGTAATGTAGCCACAACGGCTCGGCGCGAAACAGGTTTCACCATTACGGGGTCAACACCACCTTGACCATGCCGTCCTGCTTCTTCTGGAACTTCTCGTAAGCCTCGGGCGCGGCCTGCAACGGCAGCCGGTGGGTGGCGAAACCCTGCACGCCGAGCGGGTCCTCGGCGGTCAGCAGCGGCATGATGTCGGATACCCACCGCTTGACGTTGGCCTGACCCATCCGCAGCTGAATCTGCTTGTCGAACAGCGTCATCAGGTTGATCGGGTCGGCCGCGCCGCCGTACACACCCGACAGCGAGATGGTGCCGCCCCTGCGCACCAGCGAGATCGCGGAGTTCAACGCCGCCAGCCGGTCCACCCCCGCCTGCTTCATCACCAGCCGGCCCACCGGCGACGGCAGGAAGCCGGCGGCGGTCTGGGCGGCTTCGGCGATCGGCGACCCGTGCGCCTCCATCCCGACCGCGTCGATCACCGCGTCGGCGCCGCGACCGTCGGTGTGGCCGCGCACCACCTCGTCGGCGTCCTCGTGGCGCAGGTCGATGACCTCGGTGCACCAGTCCCGGGCGAGGGTGAGCCGTTCGTCGACCAGGTCCACCCCGATCACCCGGCACCCCTTGCGGTGCGAGGCGATGCGACAGGCCATCGCGCCGATCGGGCCCAGACCCAACACCACCAGCGTGCCGCCGTCGGGCACCTCGGCGTACTCGACGGCCTGCCACGCGGTGGGCAGCACGTCGGACAGGTAGACGTAGCGATCGTCGGGCCCGTCCTCGGGCACCTTGATGTGGGTGTAGGAGGCGTGCGGCACCCGCAGGTACTCCGCCTGACCACCGGCGACCTCACCGTAGAGCTTGGAATAGCCGAACAGTGCGGCGCCCGTGCCCTGGTCGCGGTTCTGCGTCGTCTCGCACTGGCTCTGCAGTCCCTGCCCGCACATGAAGCACTGCCCACAAGAGATGTTGAACGGAATCACCACGCGGTCGCCGACTTTCAGGCCGTCGACCTCGCGGCCGACTTCTTCGACGACGCCCATCGCCTCGTGGCCGAGGATGTCGCCGGGACTCATGAACGCGCCGAGCACCTCGTACAGGTGAAGATCCGATCCGCAGATGTTGGTGCTCGTGACGCGGATGATGGCGTCGCCGGGTTCCTTGATGATCGGGTCGGGCACGTTGTCTACGGAGACATTTCGTCGGCCCTGCCAGGTCACGGCGCGCATCGGTGTCCTCCTCGAAGTTTCGTGGTCTGTTGTGGCGTGCCCACTGCGGCGATCGCCAAACCTGGGGTGACCATTGGCAGATGGCCGACATGCAAACCGCGGGGACCGTCGTCGAATTGCGGGTGCACGGGGTGTCGGGGACACCGCCCGAAGCGCTGCTGGGCTGTCCCGCCGAATTCCTCACGCAGGTCGCAGGCGACAAGTCCGCGGGTTTCTTCCGGCGCCAGCAGTGGCTCGAGGACGCGTCGGGGGCGTCCGCGTCGCCCGGTGGGCCGCGGTCGGCATGGCGACGGGTGACGGAGGCCTATTCCTGGGGTGGGTTGACGTCTGGGCAGGCCAGTCGCGCGGTGTGGCTGCTGTTCCTGCCGTTCATCCTGGTCAACCTCGCGCACTGGATGCTTCCGCCCGCGGGGCGCCGGCGGCGTTCCTGCGCGGTGGCGGTGGCGCTGCTGAGGCTGATCGCGCTGTCGTTCACGTTGACCCTGATGCTGGCAGCCGCCGTCGCGGTGATGGACCTGATGGTGTGGCAGTGCGCGGGTCTGGACCAGTGCGCGTCGCGGTGGGCGCCGCTGTCGTTCCTCGCGTCGTTGCCGCGCGGCACCCAGGTGGCGCTCGGCGCGGTGCCGCTTGTGGTGATGATCGCGGTGCTGTGGCGGCTGGGGCAGGAGAACACCCGCGTCGTCGGACGGCCGCCGGACCCCGCGGTGACCGCCGACGAGGTGCCGCTGGAGTCGGACACGTTCTGGTGCGCGGACCCGTCGGTGGCGCGGTTGCGGACCTGTCACGTGATGGCGTGGACCGCGGGGCTGGCGGCGCTGACGGTCGCGGCGCCGGTGCGCTCCGCCTCGACGGCCGCCGACCGCATGACCGGCGTGACCCTGTTGGTGGCCGACGTCGTGTTGCTGGCCGTCGCCGTGGCGACCACGGCGTGGAACCGGGCGACCGCGCGCGGCGGAACCGGTGCGGACTGGCTGACCCGTCCGCTGCTGCTGTTGCGCTGGCTTTCGGTGGGGCTGCTGATCGCCTCGCTGGTCTGGGTGGTCTGCGCGACGGTCGACTATCCCGCCGCGCCCTCGCACCTGCCCGCGCTGCGCGGCGCCATCTACGTGGTGCTCGGCGCGCAGGTGGCGTTGTTGGGGCTGCTGTTCGGGTGCGTCGCGGTGGTGAGGTGCGCGGCGCCGGGCGCTGAGCGGCCGGCCCCGGCGTGGCGTCCGACGCTCGGTGGGTTCACCGCCCCGTTCGTGGCGTTGATGGCCTGGCTGCTCGGCGGCGCGTTCAGCGTGGGCGTGGGGTTGTTGACGGCGCAGGTGCTCGGGGACGCGGTGGTGTCGACGGCCGAGGCGCGAGGCGAGCTCGAGAACCGCGCCGCGGTGCTCGGCAGCGGCACCGCGAGCTTCGAGGCCAAGGCGGAGGCGTTGGCCGCGGGCGCCCCGCTGATCGTGCCGCCGCCGTACCTGTGGGTGGCCCTGGCGGTGGTGGTGATGATCGTGGTCGCGGTCGCGGCCGGGTTGTTGGTGTGGCGGCGGGTGCTTCCGAAAAGGTCCAAGGCGCAACTGCACTCGGTGCTCGTCGACTATCCCGGCGCCGGCACCGACACGGCCGATGCGCGGGCGCGCCAGGTCGCGAGGGCTCGTGCGCTGGCCTCGCTGACCGATCTCGCGGTGGGCGCGGTCGGCGCGCTGGCCGCGACGACGGTGGTGGTCATCGGGGTGCTGGCGTCCTGGTATCTGTCGGGCTTGGAGGCGCTGCCGGAATACTCGCCGACTATCACCAGGGCGAGCGTGTTCATCACCCTGTCGCTGGCCACCGCGCTGGTGCTGGTTGCCGTGCAGGCGTATCGGGACCGGCAGATGCGCCGGGTGGTGGCGGTGCTGTGGGACGTCATGACGTTCTGGCCGCGCGCCAACCACCCGTTGACCCCGCCCTGCTACGCCGAGCGCACGGTGCCCGAACTGCTCGACCGGTTGCGTGAGCTGGCCGCCGACCCGGACACCCGGGTGGTGATCGCCGCCCACAGCCAGGGCACGGTGATCGCCGCCGCGACCATGCTGCAGTACGACGACGTCGCCACCCGCGCGCGGATCGCGTTGCTGACGTTCGGTTCACCGCTGCGGCGGCTGTACGCCCGAAACTTCCCGGCCTACTTCGGCACCGGCGCGTTGCCACGGCTGGCCGGCCGCGAGCAGCACCGGTGGATCAACCTGTGGGCGCGTACGGATCCGATCGGGTCGTGGGTGTGCGACGACACCGACCGCGCCATCGGTGCGGCAGTGCACGGCGTGGACGTCCGGTTGCTCGACGTCGAGTCGCTGGCCCGTCGACCGGACGGCACCTACAGCCCGATATGCGGCCACTCCGGGTTCTGGGTGCGGGCCGAATACCGCGATGCGGTAACCGAATTGGAGGCCGCGCTGCTGCCGGCGGGCACCGAGACCGACACCGCGGGCGCACAACCGCCGACCGAGAAGGCGCTGTGAGCGGGATCAGTCACTCCACAGCGTCGCGGGCCGCTGCCTGCGCTCACCGTCGACGACGACGTCGACGCGCTCGTCGAAGAAACACACCCGGCCCCGCACGAGCAGCGCGTCGTGCAGTGGCTCGTGGTAGGTCCACGCCACGTCGCGCGGACCGTCGGGTAGCGAGTAGTAGGACGCGCGGCCCTTGTAGGCGCAGAACGTGGTGGTGTCGCTGCGCTCCAGCGGGGCGACGACGTCGTCGCGCGGCAGATAGAACCGCACCGGCAGCTTGGTCTCGAACAGCAACATCGGCCGCGACGACTCGGCCAGCAGCACGCCGTCCAGTTCGATGCGCACGTGGCGGCTGCTGCGCAGCACGTCGATGCGGCTGAACGGGTCGCGCGGATGGCTGACGATCGGTTCGTCCTCCTCGCGCCACTCGAAGGCGTCGAACTCGAGCACCACGTAGTCGGCGAGGTCGGGGTCGTCGGGCCGGAACGCCGCGGCGGGCCCGGTGTCCTCGCCGGTGATCACGTCGTAGGAGGTGCCCGGGCACGAGTGCGCCGCGAACGGCACGGTCGGATCGAGGATGCGCGCGGTGCCGATGTCGGGCATCGCGGTGCCGAGTTCGGCATCGCCGGCGAATGATTCCGCGCCGGCCGGAATGAGCTGCGCGGTCAGCGCCGCCAGTGGGACCGCGTAGGTGGGCACGATGCGCCGCGGCTCCCAGACCAGCAGCGCATCGCAGGTCAGGGCGACCGGTTCACCGCCGAGCGTGACCCGGATCCGTTTGGCCGTGGGCTCCCACCGCAGGGCGTCGAGACTGCCGCTGAGCAGGTCCATCATCCTGACGCCCATCGCGGACCTCTTTCAGTTGCGGGTTCACTTGCGGGGCGGACGCAACACGTTCATCGCCATTCGCATTATGGGTGCCGGA
Source organism: Mycolicibacterium sp. XJ1819 (assembly GCF_053483675.1). Classification (NCBI taxonomy): domain Bacteria; kingdom Bacillati; phylum Actinomycetota; class Actinomycetes; order Mycobacteriales; family Mycobacteriaceae; genus Mycobacterium; species Mycolicibacterium sp. XJ1819. Next base: position 106,474 of record NZ_JBEFST010000007.1, read on the forward strand.
ACGCGATCCTTGGCCGAAAGCGCCGCCTCGGCCGCCCGGCTGCGCAGCGGCGTGCCGCGGCCGAACATGCGGTTGAAGGGCCCGCCGGTCGGTTCGAGTTCGATGTGCAGCGGCGGCTTGCCCTCGGCGGCGCCCAGGGCGTTGGAGATCACGATCCGCTGGATTTCGCTCGTGCCCTCGAAAATGGTGTACAGCTTGGCATCTCGATACCACTTCTCGACCGGATGGTCGGTGATGTAGCCCCAGCCGCCCATGGTCTGGATGGCCCGTTCGGTGGTGCGCACGGCCACCTCGCTGGCGGCCAGCTTCGCCATCGAGCCCTCTCCGCGCTCGAACCGCACGCCGGTGGCCGCCATCCAGGAAGCGCGCCAGGTCAACAGCCGTGCGGCGTCGAGCGCGGTGGCCAGATCGGCGAGCGGGAAGGCCACCCCCTGATGGTCGATGATCGGCGCGCCGAACGCCTCCCGCCGGGTGGCGTACTCGGTGGCGTATTCCATGGCGGCCCTGGCGATTCCGAGCGCCTGAGCGGCCACCATCGGCCGGGTCTGCTCGAAGGTGCCCAGCGTCGCCGAACCCGAACGGCCACCGCTCGCCATCGCTTCGCGGGTCCTGGCGAGCTTGTGCTCGAGCTTGTCCTGGCCGCCGAGCAGATGGTCGGCGGGTACCCGCACGCCGTGGAACTTCAACTCCGCGGTGTGCGAGGCGCGGCAGCCCAGTTTGTCGAGTTTGCGCACCATCTGCAGGCCGGGGGTGCCGCCGGGCACGATGAACAGCGCCTGCCCCCGATGCCCGAGTTCCTCGTCGACGACGGCGTTGACCACATGCACATCGGCGATGCCGCCATTGCCGATCCACATCTTGTGACCGTCGATGATCCAGTCCGCGTCCGCCCCGGGGCCGGTGCGGCGGGCGCGGGTGCGCAGGTTGCGCACGTCGCTGCCGCCCTCGGGCTCGGAGATCGCCAGCGCGGCAAGCTTGAGATCGCCTGGTGTGCCGAAGCATTCCGGGGCCCACTGCAGCATCTGTTCGGGTGTGGCGGCCTGCCCGATCGCCGACAGCGCCAGTGCGGGCATCACCACCGCCAGGCCGATGCCTGCGCACCCCCAGAACAGCTCCTCCATGAACATCGGCAGCGACAGCCCGGTGGGATCGCCGATCAGGTCGCGGTAGAACAGCGGACTGTAGAACCCCTGGGTGGCGGCCTCTTCGAGGACCGGCCACGGAAACTCCTGGCGCCGGTCGTACTCGGCGGCCACCGGGCGCACCACGTCGGCGGCGAACTCGTGAGTGCGCCGGGCGAGGTCGTGCTGGGCGGCGGTCGGGGTGATGTCGAAGGTCATCGCCCAGTTGAATTAGCCGCCCACGGCCGTTGTGAAACCGACTTCTGGCCCCAAACTCGACAGGCCCTCGCGATGCGTGCGGGGGGAGGACATCGCGAGGGCCTGTCTATTCCGGGAGTTGGTTGCCGGGCGCTACTTCACGTCGACGTAGACCGTCCGGTTGAGCACCTTGGTGTAAGGGTCGTCGCCCGGACCGCTGCGGTCGGTGCGGGAGTAGGTCTGGCCTGACCGCACCGCGACCACGCTGGCCTGAGCCAGCGGGGTGTCGCCGATGCGGTTGACCACCACGTTGTAGCCCTGCGACTCCAGGTCGCTAATGGTGTCCTGGGCGTTGCCGGGGCCGCCGGGGGCGGCGAAGGCGGGGGCGGCCAGCCCGATGGCAACGGCGACCAGTGCACTCGCGGCGACGGGGGCGAATCCAAACTTCCTCATCATCGTGCCTCTTCTTTTCTTCGTCTTTCGAGCCGTGGCTTGCGTCGCGGTTCGTGTGCAGATGATCTGGTAAACCCGGAGGTCAGCCGGTTTAATTCCGTTGGCAGAAATTGGTTGACAGGTGGCAGGAATTTGGCGCTTGGCCCACGACAGGGCGGTGGAATTGGCTGATGGATCTCGCTCGGCTGGACTTCGCTCGGCGGCGGTTGCGCCAGCGCGACGGCGTCACGTGCGGCCCGACGGTCGCGGTGGTGGCCGGCGCGCTGCTCGACCCGACCCGGCGCGCGCTGCTGGATGAACCGGACCGGTTCGCGGCCGAGCAGGCCCGGGTGCACGCCGAGGTGAACTGCGTCTGGCCGCGTCGGCTCGGCACCACCCCGCCGGGACTGGCGCGGGCCGTCACCGCGCTGGCATCCGCCGTGGGGGTGCCCTACCGATGGCGGCTGTTCCGGGGCAGGCACGACACGCTGGCCGACGTGGTGGCCGCGGTGTCGGCGGGGCGTCCGGTCGCCATGCTCGTCGGGGGAGCCATTCCCCGGCACTGGGTGCTGATCGGCGGGGCCGCCGACGCGCTGCAGTGCTATGAACCGTCGTCGGGAGCGGTGCGCCGACTCGACCTGGCGGCGGTGCGCGAGGCCCGGCTGCGGGGGCTGGGTTTTCCGCGCCCCTTCGCGTTGGTGCTGCCCTTTTCGAACGTATGATCGATTCATGGGGGAGCTGCAGTCCATCGGATACCACGGGCAGCCCGTGCAGCAGCCATTTCGCCGGGTCGACCCGCCGATCACGGTGCTCGTCGACCTCGCCGTGGTGTTTCCCCGCGAACCGCACCGCGCCGGCGGCTACCACCCGGCCGGCCTGCAGATGCACGCGGTCGTCGAGGGCCGGCTCACCTGCTGGGGCCTCTGCGAGCAGGGCTACTGGTGGGGTCTGGTCACCTACGAGATCGCCTACGCCGCCCGCCGCAAGGCGGTGACGCACTGGATTCCGGCCTGGACGCTTCGGCGCAAAGCGGACCGGTGAGCCACTACGCGGGCATTCGGCGCTCCCGGGTCACGGCGATCAACCGGCCGCTCAGTCGTCTGCGCAGCAGGCCCGCCTTCTGCTCCAGTTTGTCCAGCCGGGTCAGCAGCGCGTGGCCCTCGGTGCGGGACAGGGTCTCCACCGGATACCCGGCGACGGCGGCGTAGCCGGCGTCGATGGCGTCGAGCGCTTCGATCAGCGCCTCTCTAGGGGAACTCATGTTCGAAACGCTAGCGCGTGCCACCGACATCGGCGTCACGTGACGAAAGACATCGATACGGTTGGTCCCATGGCCCGCAAGTACGCCACCGCCGACGTGGTCGACCTGGCCCAGCTGCTCGAATTCATCCGGCCGCGACATCGCATGGTGCTCACCACTTTTCGCGCCGACGGGTCGCTGCAGAGCTCACCGGTGACCGGCGGCGTCGACGACGCCGGGCGCATCGTGATCGCCAGCTATCCGCAGCGGGCCAAGTCGGTGAACATCCGCCGTCGTCAACGCGCCGGCCTCGTCGTGCTCTCCGATGAGTTCCACGGCCCCTATGTGCAGATCGACGGCGACGGCGAGGTGATCGACGTGCCGGATGCGGTCGAACCGCTGGTCGACTACTTCCGCAGCGTGTCCGGCGAACATCCGGACTGGGCCGAGTATCGACAGGCGATGGTCGACCAGAACAAATGCCTGATCCGGGTCACGCCGAGGCACTGGGGACCGGTCGCTACCGGCGGCTTCCCTCCGCGATAGCGGTATCGACACCGTCGAGCTCGAGCGTCAGCGACCCGGACGGATCGGCGCGGAACTGCCCGGTGCCCGCGGCGTCGCGGAGGTCGCCGGTGCCGGCCGCGATGCGCAGGTCGGCGCGGGCGACGCCGTCGCGAAATGAACCGTCGTGCAGCAGCACCAACCCGCCGGTCATCCCGGCGACCGTCCCCGTCAGGTGCTCGATGCCGACGTAGAGCGCCGACTTGTCGGCTTGGTAGGCCAACAACCACTTGGTGGTCGAGGTGCCCGAGATGTCGCCCTCGTAGCGTTTGGTCACCAGGGCCTCGGTCATTCTGGTGGCCTCGTCACCGTCCTCGAATGGCGTTTCGTCCCAGCTGGCGATTTCGAATCTGGCCTCGATGTGTCTGCTCATGAAGGGCGGTTACCCCGGTTCGGGTGGGTGGGAACCGGCAGGCCCGGGCGCTTCGGCCCGCGGCGAATGTGGTAGTCAGGGCAGTAGGCCGCGTTGCGTCCGATAGCACGTCAAACTATAGTCTGGACACATGTCCAGAGGGTTCGGAGTCTTTGCGTGACACGTCTTGTCCAGCTCGCCGGCCCTGGACCTGTCCACCCATGCGCGATGTGAGCTGAGCATGCGCATCGCACTCCTGTCATATCGGAGCAAGACCCACTGCGGCGGGCAGGGCGTCTATGTCCGGCATCTGTCCCGCGGACTCGTCGAGCTCGGTCACCAGGTCGAGGTGTTCTCCGGACAGCCCTACCCCGACCGTCTGGACCCGCGGGTGCGGCTGACCAAGGTGCCCAGCCTGGACCTCTACCGCGAGCCGGATCCGTTCCGCATCCCGTGGCCCCACGAGATCAAGACCCGGATCGACCTGCTCGAGCTGCTGACCACCTGGACCGCCGGATTCCCCGAACCGCGCACGTTCAGCCTGCGCGCGGCGCGGCTGCTCGCCGAACGGCTCGAGGACTTCGACGTGGTTCACGACAACCAGTGTCTGGGCACCGGTCTGCTCCAGATCGCCGAACTCGGCCTGCCCGTCGTGGCGACCGTGCATCACCCGATCACCCGCGACCGGGTCCTCGACGTGGCGGCCGCGCCCTGGTGGCGTAAACCGTTGGTGCGCCGATGGTACGGCTTCGCCGAGATGCAGAAGCAGGTCGCCCGCCAGATTCCCGAACTGCTGACCGTCTCGTCGACCTCGGGGGCCGACATCGAAGAAGACTTCGCGGTGTCACCGGATCAGTTGCACGTCGTCCCGCTCGGGGTGGACACCGAGCTGTTCAAGCCCGCGGAGAACCGGGTGCGCAACCGCATCATCGCGATCGCCAGCGCCGACGTGCCGCTGAAGGGGGTCAGCCACCTGTTGCACGCGGTCGCACGGCTGCGGGTCGAACGCGACCTCGAACTGCAATTGGTCGCCAAGCTCGAACCCAACGGTCCCACCGAGAAACTGGTGGCCGAACTCGGCATCTCCGATATCGTGCACAGCTCCAGCGGGTTGTCCGACTCCGAGCTGGCCGATCTGCTGGCGTCGGCCGAAGTCGCTTGCATTCCTTCGCTGTACGAGGGGTTCTCGCTGCCGGCCGTCGAGGCGATGGCCAGCGGGACACCGATCGTCGCCAGCCGGGCGGGTGCGCTGCCGGAGGTGGTCGGTCAGGACGGCGACTGTGCGCGGCTGGTCCGGCCCGCCGACGTCGACGAACTGACCAGGGTGCTCGGCGAACTCCTGGACTCACCACTTGAACTGCGTCGCCTCGGGGCCAACGGCAGGCGGCGTGCGCTGGACGTCTTCAGCTGGGAATCCGTTGCGGCGCAGACCGTTGCGGTTTACGAACGCGCACGCGCCCGGGTCGGTCAATGCTGACCGTCGACTTCGACCGGCTCGGCATCGGGCCGGGGTCCAAGGTCATCGACGTGGGCTGCGGTGCGGGCAGGCACACCTTCGAGGCGTATCGCCGCGGCGCCGATGTCATCGGCTTCGATCAGAACGCCGCCGACCTCAACGACGTCGACGAGATCCTGCAGGCGATGAAGAAGGAGGGCGAGGCGCCGGCCTCGGCGAAGGCCGAGGCGGTCAAGGGCGATGCACTCGAGCTGCCGTACGCCGACCACACCTTCGACTGCGTCATCGCCTCGGAGATCCTCGAGCATGTCCCGGAGGACGACCGCGCCATCTCGGAGTTGGTGCGCGTGCTCAAACCCGGTGGCTCGCTGGCGATCACGGTGCCACGGTGGCTACCCGAGAAGGTGTGCTGGATGCTCTCCGACGAGTATCACGCCAACGAGGGCGGTCACATCCGCATCTACAAGGCCGACGAGTTGCGCGCCAAGGTGCTCGCGCGTGGACTGCGGCTGACGCACACGCACCATGCGCATGCCCTGCACTCCCCGTACTGGTGGCTCAAATGCCTTGTCGGGACTGAAAATCCGGAACATCCGGCGGTCAAGGCCTACCACAAGTTGCTGGTCTGGGACATGATGAGCCGGCCGTGGGCCACGCGCACCGCGGAGTCCGCCCTCAATCCGCTGATCGGCAAGAGCGTTGCCCTCTACTTCAGGAAGCCGGAGGTGCCTGTTGCCGCGGGATGACCTGATCGACGTGCCCGGGGTGCCCGGTGTGCTGACGCCGGCGCAGTGCCGACAGACCGCACAGTCGATCGCCGCGACGCAGGAATCCTCCGGTGCCATCCCGTGGTTCGAAGGCGGCCACACCGATCCGTGGGACCACGTGGAGAACGCGATGGCGCTCACCGTCGCCGGGTTGTGGGAACCAGCCCGGGCCGCGTTCCAGTGGTGCCGCGACACGCAGCGCGACGACGGGTCGTGGCCCATCCAGTTCCGCCGGGGTGTCATCGAAGATGCCAACAGCGACAGCAACTTCTGTGCCTACATCGCCACCGGGGTCTGGCATCACGTGCTCGCCACCGGTGACCGGCGATTCGCCGAGGCGATGTGGCCGGTGGTCTCCAAGGCCGTCGACTTCGTGCTGGACATGCAACTCGAGCACGGCGAGATCGCCTGGGCCCGAAGCGACAACGGGCTGGAGCCCGATGCGCTGCTGACCGGTTGCGCAAGTGTGTACCACAGCATCCGGTGCGCGCTGGCGCTCGCCGATTACTTCGACGACCCGCAACCGGAGTGGGAGGTCGCGGTCGGTCGGCTCGGCCACGCGATCGCCGATCATCCGGAGAAGTTCGTCGTCAAGGACCGCTGGTCGATGGAGTGGTACTACCCGGTGCTCGGCGGCGCCCTGCGCGGTCATCGCGCGGCCGAACGCATCGACGAGCGCTGGGACGACTTCGTGGTGCCCGGACTCGGTATCCGCTGTGTGGACGACCGGCCGTGGGTGACCGGCGCCGAAACCTGTGAACTGGTCCTGGCGTTGGACGCGATCGGGGATACGGTGCGCGCCCGCGAACAGTTCGCGGCCATGCACCATCTGCGGGAAGAGGACGGCTCCTACTGGACCGGTCTGGTCTACGCCGACGGCAAGCGCTGGCCGGTGGAACGCACCACCTGGACCGGTGCGGCGATGATCCTGGCCGCCGACGCGCTGTCGCGGACCACCCCGGCCAGTGGCATCTTCCGGGGTGCGGACCTGCCGCGCGGGCTCGAGCGCGAGTACGAATGCGAGTGCGCCACCAGCGATCGCTGAGCCGCTACAGCGCCTCGCCGACCGTGCCGGAGGTCCGCTCCAGCACCCGCATCGAACCGGTGGCCGACACCTCCGCGAAGTCGCCGGTGTCCAGCGCGCGCCGGTAGACGTGATACGGCGCCTGCCCACCGTCGTCGGGGTTCGGGTAGACGTCGTGGATGACCAGCGCACCGCCGACGTCCACCCAGCGCGCCCACCCGTCGAAGTCGCGCTGTGCGGCCTCCTCGGTGTGGCCACCGTCGATGAACAACAACCGCAACGGCATTCGCCAACCGCGGGCGACCACCGGGGACTTACCGACGACGGCCACCACGTGGTCGTCGAGGCCCGCCGCGTCGAGCGTGTGGCGCAGTGTCGGCAACGTGTCGAACAGTCCGGTGACCGGGTCGACCATCGACGCGTCGTGGTACTCCCACCCCGGTTGGTGTTCCTCGGAGCCGTGATGGTGGTCGACGGTGTAGACCACCCCGCCGGTCTGCGCAGCGGCCGCCCCGAGCAGCACCGTGGATTTGCCGCAGTACGTGCCGATCTCGACGCCGACGCCGTCGCCGAGGTAGCGCGTCGCCGCGTCGTAGAGAGCGCGACCCTCGTCGGCGGGCATGAATCCGGTGACTTCGTCGGCGAGTGCGAACAGGCGCGCGGTCTGGCTCATGGGCGTCAACTTACCGTTGCTGGTGATAGGCGGTTGTAGTAGCGTCCGGACACGTGTCCGATCCGGCGCTCGAGTCCACTCGCCGCCGACTCACGGCCAAGCAGGCCGACACCGTGGACCGCCTGGGCAGGGCCGCGGTCGAGCTTCTCAACCGGGAGGGCTTCGCCGGGCTGACGGTGCGCCGGGTGGCCGCAGAGGCCGGGGTGGGCGCGGCCACCGCCTACACCTACTTCTCGTCCAAGGAACATCTGGTGGCCGAGGTGTTCTGGCGGCGGCTGGCCGCGTCACCGGCCGCCGCGCACGCCTCGGATGACCCGGCGGGCCGCGTCGTCGAGGTGCTGCGTCACATCGCGCTGTTGGTCGCCGACGAACCCGAGTTCGCCGGCGCGGTGACGAGCGCGCTGTTGGGCCGCGACCCCGACGTCGAGGTGCTGCGCCTGCGCATCGGCCGCGACATCCGCGACCGGTTGGCGGCCGCGCTGGAACCCGGTACCGACTCCGCCGTCGTTGACTCACTGGAGATGCTGTACTCCGGCGCGTTGGTGCGCGCCGGGATGGGATATGCGTCCTACACCGAGATCGCCGAGCGGCTGGAGAAGTCCGCGCGGCTGCTGTTGAGTTAGCCTCGCGCCCCGAGCATCGCGGTCCCCGCCGCGATCGCGGGCTCAACGATTCCCCGGATGTCGTCGCCGGCCTCGACGAAAAGCGCTGTCAGTTCCCGTAATCCACCGAGCAGGATGAGTGCGAGCGGGCGGGAGACCGGCGTCAGGCCGGCACGCCGGAAGCCGGGGCTGTCGGTGAGACCGACGACCATGTCGGTGAGATGGTCCATGGCCTGCCGGTGAAGCGGCAGGGCCACCGCGCCCAGCGCCGGCGCCTCGCGGATCCAGCTCAGCGTGATCGCGGGCCGCGACTCGATATGGCTGACGTAAGCGGCGACGGCCTGGCGGATCTGTTGCTGCCAGTCCGCCTCGGGGTCCACCCCGGCGCGGATGTTGGCCACCAAATCGTCGTTGTTCCGGCGCAGCAACTCGACGAAGCAGTCCTGCTTGCTGGAGAACCGGTCGTAGAAGGTGCGTTTGGAAGTGCGCGCGTGCCGGACGATGTCGGCGACCGTGGTGTCGCGGTAGCCCCGCTCCCCGATGGAGGCGGTCATGCCGTCGAGCAACCGGTCGCGGAAGCTGTCGTTTTCGTCGGGTGACTGTGGGTCGCGCGCCCCCTCGGGGCGGGCACCTTCGACTGCAGTGGTCATGCCGCCTCCCGAGAACCCTTGCGCCGCGTTGGTACGAACCGGTACCGTGCTATGGACACCTCCGGTACATGGTAGTACCGGAATACGGCTGGGAGTGATGTTCCTGTGACGAACGCGGCGATGGTCAAGGCTCCTTCGACTCCGGGCAAGCCGCCACCGGCAGTCCGCCTGCCAAAACCGGTGCAGATGGTCCTGATGGCGGGGTTTCGCCGCCGGTTTCTCAAGACCGCGGTGAACAAATACGGTCCCGTCTTCTCCATCAACGTACCGTTCTTCGGTCGCAGTGTCGTGGTCTCTGACCCGGCGTTGGCCCGCCGTGTCTTCCTGGCCAGCACCGACGACCTGATCAACGTGCAACCGAACCTCAGCCGGATCTTCGGGCCCGGTTCGGTGTTCGCGCTCGACGGCAAGGAACACCGCGCCCGGCGCAAGCTGTTGGCGCCGCCGTTCCACGGCCAGAGCATCAAGAACTACGAGAAGATCATCGAAGAGGAGACCCTGCGCGAGACGGCCACTTGGCCGCAGGGACGCGAGTTCGCGACGCTGGAACCGATGAACCGGATCACGCTGAACGTCATCCTGCGAACGGTTTTCGGCGCCGACGGCCTCGAACTGGACTACCTGCGCGAGATCATCCCGCCGTGGGCCAAGCTGGGTTCGCGGATGGCCACCCTGCCCGAACCGCCGTTTCGCACCGGCCGCTACAGCCCGTGGGGCCGGCTCGAGGAATTCCGGCGCAACTTCGACCGCACCGTCTTCGAGCTGATCGACAAGGCCGAGGCGGACCCGCGCCTCGAGGAGCGCACCGACATCCTGGCGTTGCTGCTGCGCAGCACCTACGAGGACGGCACCCCGATGTCGCGCCAGGACGTCTCCGACGAACTGCTGACGCTGCTCGGCGCCGGGCACGAGACCACCGCGTCGACGCTGGGCTGGGCCTTCGAGCGGCTACGCCGCCATCCGGACGTGCTGGCTCGACTGGTCGACGAGAACGAGGACGACGCCAGCGAGTTCCGCCAGGCCACCCTCAAGGAACTGCAGCGCAATCGGACGGTGATCGACTTCTCGGGTCGCCATGTGCTCGCGCCGCACTTCGACCTCGGGGACTGGCGGATACCGCACGGCTACACCGTGATGATCGCGATCGCCAACATCCACGACAACCCCGAGGTCTTCGAGAACCCCGAGCGCTTCGACCCCTACCGGTTCCTCGACGTCAGGACGCCCACGGCGTGGATACCGTTCGGCGGCGGAACCCGCCGCTGCATCGGGGCCGCGTTCGCCAACGTCGAGATGGACGTGGTGCTGCGAACGATCCTGCGGCACTTCGTGATCGAGACCGACAACGCCCCCGACGAGAAGGTGCACTTCCGCGGCATCGCGTTCACGCCGCGAAACGGCGGGCGCATCGTGGTGCGACGCCGCTAGATTGCGCCGAGCGTACGGTTGCTGACGGATCCCGGCCGATACGCGTCAGTAACCGTCCTCTCGGCGGCCGCCTAGCGTTGCTGGGCCTTTTCCCGCCTCGGCAACTTCCAGTCGGGGCGCGGGAAGTGGCACGTGTAGCCGTTCGGGTAGCGCTCCAGGTAGTCCTGGTGCTCCGGTTCGGCCTCCCAGAACTCGACGGCCGGGGAGACCTCGGTGACGACCTTGCCCGGCCACAGCCCGGAGGCGTTGACGTCGGCGATGGTGTCCAGCGCGACGCTCTTCTGTTCGTCGTCGACGTAGAAGATCTCCGACCGGTAGCTGGTGCCGACGTCGTTGCCCTGCCGGTTCTTGGTGGTCGGGTCGTGAATCTGGAAGAAGAACTCCAACAGCGCGCGGTAGTCGGTCTGCGCCGGGTCGTAGACGATCTCGATGGCCTCGGCGTGGCCCGGATGGTTGCGGTAGGTCGGGTTGGCGTTCTCGCCACCGGTGTAGCCGACCCTCGTCGACACCACGCCGGGCTGCTTGCGGATCAGATCCTGCATCCCCCAGAAGCAGCCGCCGGCCAGGATGGCCTTCTTGTGCTCACTCATGCGTCTTGTATACGCCGCCGGTGACGGGCGCGGCTACCGTCGAGGTATGCGCACATGCATCCTTGCCATCGCCGGTCTGGCCTTCGTCCTGAGCGGCGCACCGGCGGCGGCGCAGACCGTGCTGCCGGAGCGACCCGACGTCTCCGGTGTCGCGTTCACCGACCACCCCGCGCTCGTCGATGCGCATCCGATGCGGGCCGAGTCCTACAGCAAGCTCGGCCACGACGATCATGCGGTCGCGGTGCATTTCACCACCGGCACCCCGCACTGCTACGGCGTGCACGCCGAGGTGCAGGAGACCCCCGACACCGTCACCGTCGAACTGCACAGCGGCACGCTGCCCGAGGCCGTCGGCAGGGCCTGCATCGCGATCGCCGTGGTGGGCACCCTGGAGGTGCCCCTGCAGGCTCCGCTCGGTGAGCGGCGCGTCGTCAGCGTGTCCTGACCCTCGACAAAGCGGTTAGAACGTGTTCTAGTTTTGGGGTGGCGAGCAGTGATTTCACCCGAGCCGAACTGGCCGCGGCGTTCGAGGATTTCGAGGCGACGGTCGACCGCGCCGCCCAGACCCGCGACTGGGACCCCTGGGTCGCGCAGTACACCTCCGACGTCGAATACGTCGAACACGCCGCGGGCACGATGCGCGGCCGCGACCAGGTGCGCTCGTGGATCTGGAAGACGATGGAGTCCTTCCCCGGCAGTCACATGACGTCGTTCCCGTCGGTGTGGCACGTGATCGACGAGGCGACCGGCCGCATCATCTGCGAGTTGGACAACCCCATGCGCGACCCCGGCGACGGCTCGGTGATCAGCGCGACCAACATCTCGATCCTCACCTACGCCGGCGACGGCCTGTGGTGCCGGCAGGAGGACGTCTACAACCCGCTGCGGTTCGTCAAAGCCACGCTGAAGTGGTGCCGCAAGGCGCAGGAGTTCGGCACGCTGCCCGACGAGGCGGCCGTGTGGCTGGAGCAGTACGGAGGTGGTAGGTGAAGCCCAAACTCGTCATCGGGGCCAACGGCTTCCTGGGCTCGCACGTGACCAGGCTGCTGGTCGGCGACGGCCACGACGTGCGGATCATGGTGCGCCCCAACGCCAACACCGTCGGCATCGACGACCTCGACGTGACGCGGTTCGTCGGCGACATCTGGTCCGACGACACGTTGCGCGAGGCGATGGCCGGCGTCGACGACGTGTACTACTGCGTGGTCGACACCCGCGGTTGGCTGCGCGACCCCGCACCGTTGTTCCGCACCAACGTCGACGGCACCCGCAACGTGCTGGACATCGCGAAGGACGCGGGCCTGCGGCGGTTCGTCTACACCAGCAGCTACGCCACGGTGGGCCGGCGCCGCGGCCGCGTCGCCACCGAGGACGACATCGCCCCCGAACGCGGCCTGCCGCCGTATGTGCAGTCGCGGGTGCAGGCCGAGAAGCTCGTGCTGGGCTACGCCAGACAGCACGGCCTGCCCGCGGTCGCGATGTGTGTGTCCACCACCTACGGCGCGGGCGACTGGGGTCGCACCCCGCACGGCGCGATCATCGCGGGTGCGGCGTTCGGCAAGCTGCCGTTCGTGATGGACAAGATCGAACTGGAGGCGGTCGGGGTCACCGACGCGGCGCGGGCGATGATCCTGGCCGCCGAGCACGGCCGCATCGGCGAGCGCTACCTGATCTCGGAGAAGATGATCAGCAACGCCGAGGTGGTGCGCATCGCCGCGCAGGCCGCGGGCGTCCCGCCACCGGCCAGGACCATTCCGCTGCCGGTGTCGTACGCGCTGGCCGTGGCGGGCAGCATCAAGGCGCGGCTGCGCGGCACCGACGAGCAGCTGTCGATGAGCTCGCTGCGGCTGATGCGCGCCGAGGCCCCGGTGGATCACGGCAAGGCGGTTCGCGAACTGGGCTGGCAGCCTCGCCCCGTCGAGGAGTCCATCCGCGAGGCCGCGAGGTTCTGGGTCGAACTGCGCGAGGCGCGGCGCAGAAGTAAGTCGGCGGAGGGCGCCACCGGCTAGCCTCAGAGCGGCCCTTCAAGATCAGACGGCGGTGCGCATGGTGGACAACACATCCGCAACGTCCGCACAGCCGCTGCGCGGGCGAACCGACGAGTGCGCACGGCTGGACCAGTTGATCGCGGCCGCCCGCACCGGCGAGAGCCAGGTGCTCGTCGTGCACGGTGAGGCCGGCGTCGGCAAGACCGCGGTGATCGAGTACGCGATCGAGCGCGCCTCGGACTTCCGGATCGCGCGCGCCTCGGGGGTGGAGGCCGAGGTCGAACTCGCCTTCGCCGGGTTGCACCAGTTGTGCGCGCCGCTGCTGGATGGGCTCGAGCAGCTGCCCGAGCCCCAGCGCGACGCGTTGGCGACCGCGTTCGGGCGCAGCGCCGGGGCACCGCCGGACCGCTTCCTGGTCGGCCTGTCGGTGCTCAGCCTGTTGGCTGCCGCGGCCACCGAGGCCACCCCGCTGATGTGTGTGGTCGACGATGCGCAGTGGCTCGACCGGGTCTCGGCGCAGACCCTGGCCTTCGTCGCGCGCCGACTGCTGGCCGAACCGGTGGCGGTGGTCTTCGGCGTCCGCGACAGCCGCGACACCGAAGCCCGCGAGTTGGCGGGGCTGCCCGAGTTGGCGCTGCACGGGCTGTCCGACCACGACGCCCGAATCCTGCTGGAGTCGGTGATCCGGGGCCGCATGGACGAGCGGGTGCGCGACAGGATCATTGCCGAGGCGCGCGGTAACCCGTTGGCGCTGCTGGAGTTGCCCCGCGACCCGGCGGCGACCGAGGGCGGCTATGGGCGCCCGGAGTCGCGCCCCCCGGCCGGCCACATCGAGCACAGCTTCGTGCGGCGGGTGCAGTCGCTGCCGGTGCCGACCCGGCGGCTGCTGCTGGCCGCCGCGGCGGACCCCGTCGGCGACACCGCGCTGTTGAGCCGCGCCGTCGACCGGCTGGGAATCTCGGTCGACGTGGCCGCACCCGCCGAGGCCGCGGGGCTCATCGAGATCGGGGCGCGGGTGCGTTTCCGGCATCCGTTGATGCGCTCGGCGGCCTACCTGGCGGGCGACCTCGACGAACGCAGGCAGGTGCACCGCGCGCTCGCCGAGGTCACCGACCCACAGGCCGACCCGGACCGGCGCGCCTGGCACGGGGCCAACGCCACCACCGGCACCGACGACGCGGTGGCCGCCGAACTGGAGCGTTCCGCGGACCGCGCGCAGGCCAGGGGCGGGGTGGCCGCCGCGGCGGCGTTCCTGGAGCGCGCCGCCGAACTGACCGCCGACCCGGTGCGCCGCGGGGCCAGGGCGCTGGCCGCCGCGCAGGCCAAGTACGCCGCGACCTCCCCCGACTCCGCACGCGAGCTGCTGGCGATGGCGGAGATGACGCCGCTGGACCGACACCAGCGCGCCCAGGCGGCGCGGCTGCGCGCCGAGATCGCGTTCGTGCAGAGCCGCGGGGGCGACGACACCGCACCCACGGTCGCCGAGGCCGCCCTGGGACTGCTCGACTCCGCGCGGGGGCTGGAGGACCTCGACGCCGCCCAGGCCCGCGAGACCTACCTGGAGGCGCTTGGGGCAGCGATGTACGGCGGCCGGTTGTGTCCCTACGGCGGCGCGGTGGTGGTGGCCGAACCGGCGCGTCGGGCGCCGCCGGGGCCGACCCCCGCCCGGCCCCACGATCTGATGCTCGACGGGCTGGCGCGGCGGATCATCGACGGCCCGGCCCCCGGGCTGCCGACCCTGCGCGACGCGCTGACCCGGATCGTCGACGCGGCCCAGTCGACCGCGGGTGACGTCATGGGCTGGTTCTGGCAGGCGTTCCCCATCGCGCAGGAATCGGTGGCCGGCGAACTGTGGGACGACGAGCTCTACCACCGGCTGGCCACCGCGGCGGTCCGGTTGGCACGCGACACCGGGGCGTTGGCGGTGCTGCCGCTGGCGCTGGTGACCCGCGCGGGCGTGCACGTGTTCGCCGGCGAGTTGGACGCCGCGTCGGCGTTGATCGAGGAAGCCGACGCGATCACCGCCGCGACCGGCTACGTCCCGCTGCGCTATCACGCTGTGTCGGTGGCGGCCTGGCGCGGCGTCGAAGCCGAGGCGGTCGGGCTGATCGCGGCGTCTGCCGAGCGCGCGGCCGCGCGCGGCGAGGGCCGGGTCATCGGCCTGACCGGGTATGTCACCGCGGTGCTCAACAACGGTCTGGGCCACTACCGGCAGGCGCTCACCGCGGCTCAACAAGCCTGCGAACACGAGGATCTGGGCTTCTTCGGCTGGACTTTGACCGAGCTCGTCGAGGCCGCCGCGCGATGCGGTGAACGGACGCTCGCGGCCGACGCGCTGGCCCGGCTCGCCGCGTTGACCGAACCGGCGGGCACGGACTGGGCACTCGGTGTGCTGGCCCGCTCCCGCGCGCTGCTCGAGGACCAGGACGCCGGCCGGGACGCCGACACCGCCGAGGCCCACTACCGTGAGGCCATCGACCGGCTCGGGCGCACCCGGATCGTGGTACACCTCGCGCGCGCCCGCCTGGTGTACGGGGAGTGGCTGCGGCGCGCGCACCGGCGGGTGGACGCCCGCGAACAGTTGGGCATCGCGCACGAGATGTTCACCCAGATGGGGGCGGAGGCGTTCGCCGAACGGGCCCGGCGCGAGCTGCTGGCCACCGGTGAGAAAACCCGCAAACGCCCCATCTCCCGGGGTGACGGGCTGACCGCACAGGAGGCCCAGATCGCCCAACTGGCCGGGTCGGGGCTGACCAATCAGGAGATCGGCGCGCAGTTGTTCATCAGCACCCACACCGTGGAATGGCATCTGCGCAAGGTGTTCGCCAAGCTCGGCATCAAATCGCGCAGACAACTGCGCGGCCGGACAGACACCGCATAACCACCACCGGACTACGGGTTTCCAAGGGTCCCATCACCTACCGCACCGGACAGTCTGGGTGCATGGAACTGAGCGAGCACACCGCCCTGATCACCGGGGGCACCGCCGGCATCGGCTGGGAGGCTGCACGTTTGATGGCCGCCGAAGGTGCCGAGGTCGTCATCTCGGGCCGGAACCGCCGGCGCGGTGAGCAGGCGGCCGCGACCATCGGCGGCAAGACCCGCTTTTTGCAGTCCGATCTTTCGGATCTGGATTCGGTGCAGGCGCTGGTGGCGCAGTGCGGCAGCGTCGACATCGTCGTCAACAACGCCGCGAGCTTTCCCGGCGGGTTCACCGTCGACCAGGACGTGGCGTCCTTCGACTCGATCTTCGACACCAATGTCCGCGGCGCCTACTTTCTGGTCGCGGGCCTGGTGCCGGGGATGTTGGAACGCGGCCGCGGCAGCATCGTCAACGTCACCTCGCTGGTCGCGTTCAAAGGCGTTCCCGGGGCGGCCGGATACAGCGCGTCCAAGGCGGCGCTGGAGTCGTTGACCCGAACCTGGGCCGCCGAGTTCGGCCAGTACGGCGTGCGGGTCAACAGCGTGGCGCCGGGGCCGACGCGCACCGAGGGGGTGGCGGCGGAGTGGGGCGAGACCAACGAGGAACTCGGCAGGGCGTTGCCACTGGGCCGGACGGCGTACGCGGCGGAGATCGCCGAGGCGGTGTTGTTTCTCGCCTCGCCGCGGGCCAGTTTCATCACGGGGTCGACCTTGCACGCCGACGGTGGCGGCATCGCCGTCTGAAGCCCGATGTCACCCAGTTCGCTCGACCATGCCGCCACGACGTTCCTTGCCGTGCGTCATCGCCTGTTCGGCATCGCCTTTCGGATGCTGAACAACTACGCCGAGGCCGAAGACATCGTGCAGGACACCTGGCTGCGCTGGCAGTCCTGCGATCGTGCGGCGGTACTCGATCCGGCCGCGTTTCTGGCCACCACCACCAAACGGCTGTGCATCAACGCGATGCAGTCGGCGCGGGCGCGACGCGAAACACCGTCGGGCTCATGGCTTCCCGAGCGGGCCGACCCGGGCGCGGATCCACAGGCGGGGGTGGAACGCGCAGTGACCTTGGAAACCACGGTGCACACGCTGCTCGAGCGGCTCTCACCGCGAGAACGCACCGCCTACGTGCTGCGTGAGGCCTTCGATTTCCCGCACGCCGACATCGCCGCGATCGTCTGTGTCAGCGAGACGAACGCGCGCCAACTCGTCAGCCGCGCCCGACGGCAGCTGGCCGCGCGCGGCTAGCCTCGGATGTCGTGACGGCGAAACTGCGCGTCGACCTGTCGGGCGCGCCGCAGACCATGCTGGCGAGCCTCTACGCCAAGGCACTCGACGCGGATCTGGACAAACCCGTCCTCTCCGACCGGTGGGCGAAACAGGCCCAGTACCACCGCTACGCGTTCTAACTGACCTTCAGTTCGGCGATCATCTCGGCGTACAGCCGCGCCTTGATCGCGCCGAACACCGGACCCGCCTTCGCGGCACGCTCCTCCGCGAGGGCGACGGCGGCCCCGAGCAGCTCGCCCTCGGCGGCGGTGGCGGCGACGATGCCCGCCGCCAAGGCGTCCTGCCCGCCGTATCGCCGCGCGGTCGTCATCGCCTCGTGAGCCGTGCCGATCGGCAACCGGCCGCGGATCAGCGCGTTCATTCCGGCGGTGAACGGTATCCCGAGATCGACCTCCGGCAGGCAGAAGTAGCCACGGTCGGCGCGCATCACGATCAGGTCGTGAGCCAGCGCCAGCATGGCCCCGGCGGCGAACGCGTGGCCCTGCACCGCGGCGACGACCGGGGCCGGGAACGCCAACACCCGCGCGAACAGGGCGTGCACGTCGGCGAGGTTCGCCTCGGCCGCGGCGGGGTTGGCCGCCATGTAGTCCAGGTCAAGGCCGTTGGAATAGAACTTCCCGCCGCCTGTGGTCACGACGGCCTTGGGCGCCTCGGCCGCCTCCACCTCGTCGAGTGCGGTGTTGATGGCCGCCAGGTTGTCCGGATGGAATCTGTTCTCGTCGTCACCGAATGTCAACACGAATACCGCGCCGCGGCGCTCGAGGTCGGCCATCAGCCGATTACACCACCGCAGGCACTGCCGGAATCGGAAAGTGCCCGCAGCAGGACCGGTCAACGGCAAAGTCTCCGGATGGTTCACCGCCGCACCGGCCCCGCGCCCGCCCCTGACCGGTGACTGCGATGCCGACGTCTGCATCGTCGGCGCCGGATACACCGGGTTGTGGACGGCCTACTACCTCAAGCGCGCCGACCCGTCGCTGCGGATCATTGTGTTGGAGGCGCGCTTCGCGGGCTTCGGCGCGTCGGGCCGCAACGGCGGCTGGCTGTCCGGGCTGGTGCCCGGTGACCGCGACCGGATGGCGAGGCGCCACGGTCGCGATCGCGTGCTGGCATGGCAGCGGGCCCTCAACGACGCGGTCGACGAGGTCATCGAGGTGGCCGGCCGCGAGGGTATCGACGCGGGCATCGTCAAGGGCGGCAACGGGTTTGGGCGGTGCCGGGGGATACGTCGGCCACGGGGTGACCGCCGCCAACCTGGCCGGGCGCACACTGGCCGATCTGGTGCTGGATCGCCGGACACCGCCGACCGAGCTGCCGTGGGTGCAGCACCGGTCACGCGACTGGGAACCCGAACCGCTGCGTTGGCTGGGTGTGCGCGGCATGTATCTGGCGTACAAGGCCGCCGACTGGCACGAGTCGCGGTTCGCGCGGTCGACGACCTCACCGATCGCGGTCGTCGCCGATCGGATCGCGGGCCGGCCCTAACCGGCCTCGGCGCGCTGCTTGAGCCGTTGCAGCGTGAGCGTGATGTGCTCGGTGTTGGCCGCATCGCGGTCCTTCACGCCGGTCGCCCAGCCCGCCGGTATCCGAAACCAGCCCGGCCGCCGATCCCAGGTGCTCTCGGTGACCCGGCATGTCGCGTCGCCGGTCGAGACGATGTCATAGCGCCAGTGCGCGACGGGGATCATCGCGCTGCGCACGTCGAACGCGAAGGTCCTGCCCGGTTCGGCGGCGGTGACGGTGCACGTCGTGGTCCACGTCCGCGACCCGCTGCGGTTGTGGCCCCGAAATACCGCGCCCGGTTCGGCGGTGTCACCCTTGCGCCATTCCATTGCGTGCGCCTCTTCGGCGAATGAGGCCAGCGTGGGCAGGTCGGTGATGAGCCGGTACACCGTGTCGGCGTCGGCGTCGACGGTGACTTCCGCACTCGCGGATGCCGGAGCTTGATCAGTCATCCGCCGATCGTAGCGACGTAGTCTGAGGCGATGCACCGCTCGGTCAGCGTCGTGTTCACCGGGCCCGCCAGCCCGAGCCTGACGCTGTCGCCGCTGCGCCGCGGGCGCGGCGATCCGTGCTATCACGACGCCCCCGACGGAGCGATCTGGCGCACCAGCCTGATGCGCAGCGGACCGGTCACCGCGCGGATCACCAAGTCGGCGCCCGACACCGTCGACTGCGAGGCGTGGGGCCGGGGCGCGGCCGAGTTCACCGAAACCCTGCCCGCACAGCTGGGGGTCGACGACGACGTGTCGGGTTTCGATCCGGACGAACCGACCGTCGCCGCCGCGCACCGACGCGTGCCGCATCTGCGGCTGGGCCGCACCGAACGCGTGCTGGAGGCCCTCGTGCCCGCGGTGCTCGAGCAGCGGGTGTACGGCACCGACGCCCGTCGAGCCTGGCGGATCCTGGTGACCAGGTTCGGGTCGCCGGCCCCGGGACCGGCCCCGCCGCACATGCGGGTGCCGCCGCCCGGTGAGGTGTGGCGGCGGGTGCCGTCGTGGGAGTTCCACCGCGCCAACGTCGACCCGGGCCGCGCCCGCACCGTCGTCGGATGCGCGCAGCGGGCCGACTCGCTCGAACGGCTGGCCAGCTGGCCCGCCGACCGGGCGCGCGCCGCGCTGATGTCGCTGCCCGGTGTCGGCGAGTGGACCGCCGCGGAGACGGCCCAGCGGGCCCTCGGTGACGCCGATGCGTTGTCGGTGGGCGACTTTCATCTCGCGAAGGCGGTCGGGTGGCGGCTGCTCGGCGGGCCGATCGACGACGCGGCGATGGTGGCGCTGCTCGGGCCGCTGCGTCCGCACCGGCATCGCGCGGTGCGGCTGCTGGAGGCCACCGGCCCCATGCTTCCGGACCGCCGGGCGCCACGGCAGGCGATACCGAACCTGCGCGCGATCTGACCGACGCCCGCGGTTATCCACCTCGGTGCGTGGGTACCCGTCGCGGGACGTCAGACGAACGCGAAGGAGCTTTCCCATGTCCCGATCCGGATACACGGTGCCCGGTATGTCGACCGCCGACGGCAACAAGGTCGCCGGCCTGCTGCAGAAGCAGTTGAGCACGTACAACGATCTGCACCTCACGCTCAAGCATGTGCACTGGAACGTGATCGGCCCCAACTTCATCGGCGTGCACGAGATGATCGACCCGCAGGTGATGCTGGTCCGCGGTTACGCCGACGAGGTCGCCGAGCGCATCGCGACCCTGGGCGGGTCACCGCTGGGCACGCCGGGTGCGATCATCAAGGACCGCACGTGGGACGACTACTCGGTCGAGCGGGACACCGTGCAGGCGCACCTGGCGGCCCTGGATCTGGTGTACACCGGCGTCATCGAGGACACCCGCGAGTGCATCGAAACCCTTGAGGACCTCGATCTGGTGTCTCAGGACATGCTCATCGCGCACACCGCTGAACTGGAGAAGTTCCAGTGGTTCGTGCGCGCCCACCTGGAGAACTCCGGCGGTGAGCTGGCCAACGCGGGGGCCAAGACCGAGAAGGCGGCCGCCAGCCGGGCGAAGAAGAAGTAGGACGTCAGCCGACGGGGGACTGCTCGAGCGCATCGTCGCGGACGGGGCGCTCGGCGAGTTCCTCATCCCTGCCGAACAGGACCGGGTAGGCGATTCCGGCGACCGCCGCACCGACCAGAGGGGCCAGCCAGAACACCCACAGTTGCATCGGTGCGCCGTCGCCGTTGAAGAACGCGACCCCGGTCGAGCGCGCCGGGTTGACCGAGGTGTTCGAGATCGGGATCGAGATCAGGTGAATCAACGTCAGGCTCAACCCGATTGACAAGCCCGCGAAGCCTTTCGGGGAGCGGTCGTCGGTGGAGCCCAAAATCACCAGCAGGAAGATGCCGGTGAGGACGACCTCGGTGATGATCACCGCCCACATCGAGAAGCCGCCGGGAGAGTTGTCGCCGAAGCCGTTGGCGGCCATGTTTCCGGTGGCCGTCCAGCCGTCCCGGCCGCTGGCGATGACGTAGATGACCGCGCCCGCGGCCAGGCCGCCGACGACCTGGATGATCCAGTAGCCCGGCACGGCCTTCCATTCGACGCGCCGGGCCAGCGCCGCCCCGAGGGTGACGGCCGGGTTGAAATGCCCGCCGGAGATCGTGCCGAACGCGTACACGCCGGTGAGCACCGTCAGACCGAAGGCCAGCGCGACGCCGAGGAACCCGATTCCCAGCGAGGTGCCGTCCGAGGTGAACTTCGCTGCGAACACCGCGCTGCCGCAGCCGCCGAGCACCAGCCAGAAGGTTCCGATGAATTCCGCTGCCAGTCGGTGCAGCATCGTCGGCTCGCGCATGCGTGGCTCCTTCGTTGGACCTGACGCCCGGTGCAACGAGCGTCGCATGCGCACCGCCGTTCGCTCAGCGCCGTATCCGAATCGTGGTGCGACCGAAATATGCGAAGGACAAAACAGAAGCGGCCGGGACGAAATCGTCCCGGCCGCTGTCTGTCTACCTAGCGGTCAGTCACCGTCGGAGCCGGGGCTGCTGCTGCCGCCGCCGGCCGCGGCACCGCCGGTGCCGCCGGTGCCCGATCCGCCGTTGAGCCCCGGGTTACCGCCGTCGCCGCCGTCACCGCCGGTCGCGTCGTCGCCCGCCAACGCGGCCCCGCCGTTGCCGCCGTCGCCGCCGCCGTCGCCGAAGCCGACGAGCCCGCTGCCTGCGCCGTCGCCGCCGTCGCCGCCGTCGGCGTCCACGCCGCCGATCGCGATACCGCCGTCGCCGCCGTTACCGCCTTCACCGCTGACGATGCTGCCGGGGCCGCCGTCGCCGCCGTTACCGCCAGTCGCGTCGCCCGCACTGAGCGCTCCGCCGCCGTCGCCGCCGTCGCCGCCGTCACTGACGCCACCGATCAGGATGGGATGGCCGCCGTCGCCGCCGTCGCCGCCATAGGCGTCGTTCTCGACGTCGGTTCCGAACACGCTGCCGTCGCCGCCGTCGCCGCCGTTGCCGGATTCGCTGATGACGCCGGTGTTGCCGCCGGCGCCGCCGTCGCCGCCGGTCGCGTCGCCGTTGCCCGCGGTGACCGCGTCGCCGCCGTCGCCGCCGTCGTCACCGCCACCGAGGACCAGGCCGCCGTGGCCGCCGTCGCCGCCATTGCCTGCGGTGCTGTCGCCGTCACCGAACACCGTGGCGTCGCCGCCTTCGCCGCCTGCGCCGCCGGGGCCGACCAGGATGGTGTCGCCGCCGTCGCCGCCGCTACCGCCGGTCGCGTCCTGGCCGCCGCCGGTGTTCGCCGCGTCGCCACCGGCGCCGCCGTCACCGGCGGTGCCGATCAGCAGTGAACCCTGGCCGCCGTCGCCGCCGTTGCCGCCGGTCGCGTCGTCGTTTCCGGCGATCGCGCCGCCGCCGGCGCCACCATTGCCGGCGATGCCGATCAGCAGGCCGCCGTTGCCGCCGTCGCCGCCGTCACCGCCGGTCGCCTCTCCGCCGAGTAGAGCGGCCGCGGCGCCGCCGGCACCGCCGCTGCCCCCGTTGCCGAGCAGGCCGGCGCTGCCGCCGTTTCCGCCGTCCTGGCCGGTGTTGAGGTCGTTGGCACCCGCGGCGCCGTTACCGCCGTCGCCGAGCACCAGGCCGCCGCTTCCGCCGCTCTGGCCTGCGGCCGTGGCGTCCGCACCGTTGCCGATCAGCAGGCCGCCGTTGCCGCCGGTACCCGCCTCAGCGTCGCTGATCAACGGGGTGACGACCGGATCCAGCACCGGCACCGCGGTGGTCACGCTCTTGGTGACGGTGGTGAGCACCTTGGTGAGGCTTCCGAACAGGCCCACCAGTTGCACGTCGTCCTGCTGCTGGACGATCAACGGGTTCGGCTTGGCCACCGGGGCTGTCGCCGGTTCGATGACATACGCGGCCGCGCCCGCCACTGCCAACGCGCCCATCGCTAATGTCGCGGTCGCTACTTTCTTTTGCTTGGCAACCTTCATTGCCGGGTCCTTTCTCAGTGGAGGCCGCCCCACGGCCTCTTAGCTGGCCCACAACACACACGGGTGTGACAAATATATTTAGCACACAACGGCAACGATGAATAGCTAATTGTTAGATCTAATTCTTATTTACCGTCGTGACAATAACTTGGCGCGATATACCGCGGGAACTCGGCAGATACCAATTCGAATAAACTTAGATCGGCAAACTCTGCAAACACCGGCACTTTTGTTCAGCAATCTTCGCGTGCGTCAATTCACGATTGGCTTTTTGAGAAGCTGACGGCTATGGGGCGGGCGTCGGGGCTGTTGGAAAGAGCAAACGGAACTACTCGGTACCACGGCGCTCGGCCGCCGCGGTTTCGCGGTTGAGTCGCTGGGCCGAGTAGATCGAAATGTCGGATCGAATGATCAGCAGGTAGGCGATCCCGACAGCCACCATGGCGCACGGAAGCACCGCGAAGGATCCGGTCATCTCGGCCACCATGATCATCACCGCCAGCGGCGCATGCGCGACGCTGCCGAAGCACGCCATCATGCCGACGACCACGAAGACCGCGGGTCCGTCGGGGATTCCGGGCAGGCCCAGATCGTGCGCCAATCGCCAGATCGCTGCGCCGGCGAATGCGCCGACCACGACACCTGGTCCGAAGATTCCGCCCGAACCGCCCGTTCCGATGGACAGCGACGTCGCGACGATCTTGGCCAGCGGCAGTATCAGCACAATCCACAGCGGGATGGCCATCAGCGATTCGGTGGCGCCCGCCTTCTGCGCCCAGCCGTAACCGCTGGCCAGGATCTGCGGTATCACCAGCGCCAGCAGGCCGACGGCCAGCCCGCCCACCGCGGGCTTGATCACCTTGTTGCCGGGCAGCTTCGCGGTCAACGCGACGGTGCCGTAGAACATTCGCGCGTACAGATATCCGAAGAAGGCCGCGACGATGCCGAGCACCACGAACCACGTCAGGTCCAGCGGATGGTCGAACCGGTAGTCGGCGGCCATGAAGCCGAACAATGGCTCGAAGCCCAGGATCGAGCCAAGCACCGCGTAGGCGGTGGCCGAGGTGATGAATCCCGGTATCAGCGCTTTGTACTCGAAATCTTCGCGGTAGACGATCGAGGCGGCCAGTACCGCACCGCCCAGCGGGGCCCCGAAGATCGCACCGATACCCGAACCGATTCCGAGCGCGACCGCAATGCGCCCGTCCTCGTCGGACAGGTCGAGCCGACGGGACATGATCGACCCGAAGCCGGCCGAGATCTGGGCCGCCGGACCTTCGCGTCCACCCGAGCCGCCCGATCCGATGGTCAACGCGCTGGCGATCGTCTTGACCACGATGGCCCGGGTGCGGATGGAGCGCGGGTCGGTGTGCACCGCCTCGATCGCACTGTCGGTGCCGTGTCCCTCGGCCTCGGGGGCGAACGTGGCGACCAGGAGCGCGGAGACCAGCGCGCCGCCGAAGGCCACCAACGGAATTGCCCACGGCCGGTCGAATCCGGTCGAGCCCGGGTTGCCGCCGTCGCCGATCGGCTTGGGGATGTCGTAGCCGGCGAGATAACCGAGTAGGAATTGGCCCGCGTAATCGAGAGCCAGGTAGAACACCACCGCGCCGAGACCGGCGATGATGCCGATCGCGATGCCGAGAATCAACCACTTGCGCAGATATCCCGAGCGCTTGATGAATCCGCCTATCCCGCCGCCGGTCACGGGGGTTTCTGGCATGGTGGCTGATGCTATCGCGAAACGGCGCCGTAGGCGGTGAGTCGGGCGATGACGGCCGCCTCGCCGTCCGGGCCGACGGCCTGTGCCTCGCCGATTCCGCTGCCGCGTCCGGCGCGTAAAGTTGTTCCGGCATAACGGGATTCGCGGCTGCTGCGGAACGGCCGAATGAAATTCACCCGAAGGGACGCGGTGTGCAGCGGCGAACCGTCGCGGTCGGCGTTGACCGCCGCTGACGCGACCATCTCCAGCGCCATAGCCGAGACGCCGCCGTGCACGATGCCCATGAGGTTGTTGAGCACCGGATCTTCGAGCTGCATCAGCACTTTCGACGACCCGCCGCTTTCGGCCACCCGAACCGCCATCCGGTCGGCCAGCGAACCCGGTGGCGGAGGACCGCTCGGACCGTCGGGAAACGGGGCCAGCGCATCGGGCGCGCCGATGTAGAACGAGCGCACGGTGGCCGTGGCCAGCGGGGTGTCGCGATGGGTGAACTCGCAGACCCCCAGCGCCGCCGAACCCTTCGGACCGAACGGGCGGGCGGTCGCGACCACCGGCACCTCAGGCGCGGCGGCGATCACTTCCAGCGCGCCGAGGCCGACCTCCAGCGACAGCTCACTGGTCACCGTCCACTCCTGCGGGGCGCGGCGGTGGTGGTTGACCAGACCGCCCGCATGGTCGGCCAGCATCGCCAGCGGCGCGATGGTCGGTGCGCCGGTCAGCGGATTGGCCATGTCGCCGGCCGGAATGGAGGCCACGCAGCGCTCGGGGCCGTCCTCGGACGTCACGATGCCGAATCGGCCGAGCGGGGTGTTCAGGGGATGGGACATCGCGCTCCAGCCTGAGCCAAAGCCGCCCCGCATATACCCCATAGGGGTATGGTTGGCCGATGGCTCACACCGAGCACACTGCGCACCAGGCCGCCGCCGAACACGGGCAGCACGGGGACCACTCCGGCCACGTGGCCATGTTCCGGCGCCTGTTCTGGATCATGCTCGCGCTCGCCGTCCCGACCGTGGCGATGTCGAGCATGTTCGCGATGATCCTGGGCTACTCGGTACCCGACATTCCCGCCGCGCGCTGGATCTCACCGGTGTTGGGCACCGTGATGTATCTCTGGGGCGGCCGGCCGTTCTTGACCGGAGCGATCAGCGAAATACGTTCCCGCGCACCGGGAATGATGCTGCTGGTCGGCCTGGCGCTGACGGTGGCGTTCATCTCGTCGTGGGGCGCGAATCTGGGCCTGCTGCACCACGAACTGGAGTTCTGGTGGGAATTGGCGCTGCTGGTGGTGATCATGCTGCTCGGTCACTGGATCGAGATGCGGTCACTGGCGCAGACCACTTCGGCACTGGACTCGCTTGCCGCGCTGCTGCCCGACCGGGCCGAGCGGGTGGTCGGCGACGGCACCGAGTCGGTGGCGCCCGCGGACCTACGCGTGGGCGACGTGGTCCTGGTGCGTCCGGGCGGTGCCGTGCCCGCCGACGGGCAGGTCGTCGACGGCACCGCGGATCTCGACGAGTCGATGGTGACCGGTGAGTCCCGCCCGGTGCGCCGAACCGTCGGCGACCACGTCGTCGCGGGCACCGTCGCCACCGACTCCGGACTGCGCGTGGCGGTCACCGCCGTCGGCGATCAGACCGCCCTGGCCGGCATCGCGCGGTTGGTGGCCGACGCGCAGAACTCGTCCTCGCGGGCGCAACGGTTGGCGGACATGGCCGCGGGCTGGCTGTTCTGGTTCGCCCTGGGCGCCGCGGTCGTCACCGCGGTGGTGTGGGGCTTTCTCGGACTGCCCCAGGACGCCGTCATCCGCACCATCACGGTGTTGGTGATCGCCTGCCCGCACGCCCTCGGCCTGGCGATACCGCTGGTGGTCTCGATCGCGACCGAGCGCGCGGCCAGAGGCGGGGTGCTGATCAAGGACCGGTTGGCGCTGGAGAGCATGCGCACCGTCGATGCGGTGCTGTTCGACAAGACCGGCACGTTGACCAGGGGCGAGCCGACCGTGACCGCGGTCGTGGCCGGTCCGGCCCCGGGCGGGCCGCCCGACGCGGCCGGCGTGCTGGCCATGGCCGCCGCGGCCGAATCCGACTCCGAGCACCCGCTGGCCAGGGCCATCGTCGAGGCCGCAGACAGGCGCGGGGTCTCGATCCCGTCGTCGGCGGACTTCAGCTCGTCGCCGGCCGTCGGGGTCAGCGCCGTCGTCAACGGCCGCCGGGTGCGTGTCGGCGGACCGCGGATGCTGGAAGAGGCGGGACGTGCGGAGCTGGCCGCCGTCGGTCCCTGGCACGACGAGGGCGCGATCGTGCTGCACGTCCTCGTCGACGGTGAGGTGGCCGGCGCGTTGAAGCTGGCCGACGAGGTGCGGCCGGAATCGCGGTCGGCGGTCGACGCACTGCACAAACTGGGCATCGAGGTGGTCATGGTCACCGGCGACGCGCGACCGGTGGCCAGGGCGGTGGCCGACGATCTGGGGATCGACCGGGTCTTCGCCGGGGTGCGGCCCGAAGACAAGGCGGGCAAGGTCGCCGACCTGAAGCGGGAGGGGCGCAAGGTGGCGTTCGTCGGCGACGGCGTCAACGACGCGCCCGCACTGGCTCAGGCCGACGTCGGCATTGCGATCGGGGCCGGCACCGACGTCGCGATCGCCTCGGCCGGGGTGGTGCTGGCCAGTTCGGACCCGCGCTCGGTGCTCTCGGTCCTGGTGCTGTCCCGCAGCACCTACCGCAAGATGCAGCAAAACCTCTGGTGGGCAGCGGGATACAACCTGATCTCGGTGCCGTTGGCCGCCGGCGTGCTGGCGCCGGTGGGCTTCGTGATGCCGATGTCGGTGGGTGCGATCCTGATGTCGGTGTCGACGGTGGTGGTCGCGCTCAACGCCCAACTGCTGCGCCGACTGGACCTGCGGCCCGTTATCAGCGTGCGCAGCGTTCTCTAAGAATCTGACTAGGCTTTGCGCAAACATGTGTGATCAAGTCCACGCTGGGTAACACTGTGAGCTGGAAGTCACAGCAAACATCGACGGGAAACGGAGGCGAACTGTGACCCATCCCTCAGTGCGTCCAGTGCCGGCGTCCTAAACCGAAAATGTCACTGCGGCAACGTTATTCGACTGTTACCGGCCCACGGACCGGCGTCGGCCCGCGCCGGCCGGGACCGTACGATTAGGTGCGGCTAAGTTGGCATGTCAGGCGGGGTTTGTCATATCGTTTTCACCACTCGTGGTGAGTGGGTCAGCGCCGTCGTTCGACGCAGCACGGAGGCACCCCATCGCCGGGCCGGCTAAGCCGCCGTTGACGTCGGCAAGCATCACACGCTTTGCAAAAGGGATAGGAAAGAATGGCGCCCAGCCGTCGAGGTAGAACCCACTCCTCACGTCCGCAGGGGCTCTACAACCCTGCGTTCGAACACGACGCCTGCGGTGTCGCGATGGTGGCGGACATGCATGGCCGCCGCAGCCGCGACATCGTCGACAAGGCGATCACCGCGCTGCTGAACCTCGAGCACCGCGGCGCCCAGGGCGCCGAACCCCACACCGGCGACGGCGCCGGCATCCTGATCCAGGTTCCCGACGAATTCCTGCGCGCGGTGGTGGCCGAGCAGGGCGGCTTCGAACTGCCCGAGTACGGCAGCTACGCCACCGGTATCGCATTCCTGCCGCAGTCGTCCAAAGACGCCGCCACGGCGTGTGAGGCGGTCGAGAAGATCGCCGAGGCCGAGGGCCTGCACGTCCTCGGCTGGCGCGAGGTGCCCACCGACGACTCCTCACTGGGCGCCCTGGCACGCGACGCGATGCCGGCGTTGCGCCAGCTGTTCCTGGCCGGCGCCTCCGGCATGGAACTGGAGCGGCGCGCGTATGTCGTGCGCAAGCGCGCCGAGCACGAACTGGGCACCCGGGGTCCGGGCCAGGACGGCCCGGGCCGCGAAACCGTGTACTTCCCGAGCCTTTCGGGTCAGACATTCGTCTACAAGGGCATGCTGACCACGCCGCAGCTCAAGGCGTTCTACCTCGACCTGCAGGACGCCCGGCTGACCAGTGCGCTCGGCATCGTGCACTCCCGGTTCTCCACCAACACCTTCCCGTCCTGGCCGCTGGCCCACCCGTTCCGGCGGATCGCCCACAACGGTGAGATCAACACCGTCACCGGCAACGAGAACTGGATGCGCGCCCGTGAGGCGCTGATCCGCACCGAGGCGTTCGGCGGCCAGGACCTGGAGAAGGTCACGCCGATCTGCACCCCCGGGGCCTCGGACACCGCCCGCTTCGACGAGGTGCTCGAACTGCTGCACCTCGGCGGCCGCAGTCTGCCGCACGCCGTGCTGATGATGATCCCGGAGGCCTGGGAACAGCACGAGAGCATGGACGAGGCGCGCAGGGCGTTCTACGAGTTCCACGACTCGCTGATGGAGCCGTGGGACGGCCCGGCGTCGGTGTGCTTCACCGACGGAACCGTGATCGGCGCGGTGCTGGACCGCAACGGCCTTCGCCCATCGCGAATCTGGGTCACCCGGGACGGTCTGGTGGTGATGGCCTCGGAGGCCGGCGTGCTCGACCTGGATCCGTCCACCGTGGTCAAGCGGATGCGGTTGCAGCCCGGCCGGATGTTCCTGGTCGACACCGCGCAGGGCCGCATCGTCTCCGACGAGGAGATCAAGGCCGAGTTGGCCGCGGAGCACCCGTACGCGGAGTGGCTCGAGCAGGGCCTGTTCCGCCTCGACGAGCTGCCGCAGGGCGATTATGTGCGGATGCCGCACCACCGGGTGGTGTTGCGCCAGCAGGCCTTCGGCTACACCTACGAGGAACTCAACGTGCTGGTGGCGCCGATGGCCCGCACGGGCGCCGAGCCGATCGGCTCGATGGGCACCGACACCCCCGTCGCGGTGCTCTCACAGCGTCCCCGGATGCTCTACGACTACTTCCAGCAGCTGTTCGCCCAGGTCACCAACCCGCCGCTGGACGCGATCCGCGAAGAGGTCGTCACCAGCCTGCAGGGCGCGATGGGACCGGAGGGCGATCTGCTCAACCCGGGGCCGGAGTCGTGTCGGCAGATCGTGTTGTCCCAGCCGATCCTGCGCAACCACGAACTGGCCAAGCTGGTCAACCTCGACCCCGAGCATGAGATCCGCGGCCGCAAGCACGGGATGCGTGCCGCGGTGGTGCGCTGCCTGTATCCGGTGAACCGCGGCGGGCAGGGCCTGCAGGAGGCGCTGGACAACGTGCGCGCCAAGGTGTCGGCGGCCATCAGGGACGGCGCCCGCATCATCGTGCTCTCCGACCGCGAGTCCAACGAGCAGCTGGCGCCGATCCCGTCGCTGCTGGCGGTGTCGGCCGTGCACCACCACCTGGTCCGCGAGCGCACCCGCACCCAGGTCGGCCTGGTCGTCGAGACCGGCGACGCGCGCGAGGTACACCACATGGCGTGTCTGGTCGGGTTCGGCGCCGCGGCGATCAACCCCTATATGGCGTTCGAGTCGATCGAGGACATGCTCGACCGAGGGGCGATCACCGGCCTGGACCGGGAGAAGGCGCTGCAGAACTACGTCAAGGCCGCGGGCAAGGGCGTGCTGAAGGTGATGTCCAAGATGGGCATCTCCACGCTGGCGTCCTACACCGGCGCGCAGTTGTTCCAGGCGGTCGGCATCAGCCAGCAGGTCCTCGACGAGTACTTCACCGGGCTGACGTGTCCGGTCGGCGGCATCGACCTCGACGACATCGCCGCCGACGTGGCCGCTCGTCACCGGCTGGCCTACCTCGACCGGCCCGCGCAGTGGGCGCACCGCGAACTCGAGGTCGGCGGGGAGTACCAGTGGCGCCGCGAGGGTGAGTACCACCTGTTCAACCCGGACACGGTGTTCAAACTGCAGCACTCGACGCGCACCGGTCAGTACTCGATCTTCAAGGAGTACACCAAACTGGTCGACGACCAGACCGAGCGGATGGCGTCGCTACGCGGCCTGCTGAAGTTCAAAGACGGTGTGCGCACACCGGTTCCGCTGGAAGAGGTGGAGCCGGCAAGCGAGATCGTCAAGCGGTTCTCCACCGGGGCGATGAGCTACGGGTCGATCTCGGCCGAGGCTCACGAGACGCTGGCGATCGCGATGAACCGCCTTGGCGGACGGTCGAACTCGGGTGAGGGCGGCGAGCACGTCGGGCGTTTCGACCCCGACGAGAACGGCGAGTGGCGGCGCAGCGCCATCAAGCAGGTGGCCTCCGGGCGCTTCGGTGTGACCAGCCACTATCTGAGCAACTGCACCGACATCCAGATCAAGATGGCCCAGGGCGCCAAACCCGGTGAAGGCGGCCAGCTTCCGGGCAATAAGGTCTATCCGTGGGTGGCCGAGGTGCGGCACTCGACGCCGGGCGTGGGGCTGATCTCCCCGCCTCCGCACCACGACATCTACTCCATCGAGGACCTCGCGCAGCTGATCCACGACCTGAAGAACGCCAACCCGCAGGCGCGGGTGCACGTCAAGCTGGTCTCCGAGAACGGCGTCGGGACGGTGGCCGCGGGCGTTTCCAAGGCACACGCCGACGTGGTACTGATCTCCGGTCACGACGGCGGCACCGGCGCCACTCCGTTGACGTCGATGAAACACGCGGGCGCGCCATGGGAACTGGGCCTGGCCGAAACGCAGCAGACGTTGCTGCTCAACGGTCTTCGCGACCGCATCGTGGTCCAGGTCGACGGTCAGCTCAAGACCGGTCGCGACGTGGTGGTCGCCGCGCTGCTGGGCGCCGAGGAGTTCGGGTTCGCCACCGCACCGCTGGTGGTCTCCGGCTGCATCATGATGCGGGTGTGTCACCTCGACACCTGTCCGGTCGGCGTGGCCACTCAGAACCCGGTGCTGCGGCAGCGGTTCAACGGCAAGCCCGAATTCGTCGAGAACTTCTTCATGTTCATCGCCGAAGAAGTGCGGGAACTGATGGCGCAGCTGGGCTTCCGGACCGTCAACGAGATGGTCGGCCAGGTCGGCTCGCTGGACACCACCGAGGCCGCCGAGCACTGGAAGGCCCACAAGCTGGACCTGACCCCGGTGCTGCACGAGCCCGAGTCGGCGTTCATGAACCAGGACCTGTACTGCAGTTCGCGTCAGGACCACGGGCTGGACAAGGCGCTCGACCAGCAGCTGATCGTGATGTGCCGCGAGGCGCTGGACTCCGGCACGCCCGTGCGTTTCTCGACGACGATCGCCAACGTCAACCGCACCGTGGGCACCATGCTCGGCCACGAGGTGACCAAAGCCTATGGCGGCCAGGGCCTTGCCGACGGCACCATCGACATCACCTTCGACGGCTCGGCGGGCAACAGCTTCGGCGCGTTCGTCCCGAAGGGCATCACGTTGCGGGTGTACGGCGACGCCAACGACTATGTCGGCAAGGGTCTGTCCGGCGGGCGGATCGTGATCAGGCCTTCGGACAACGCGCCCGCCGACTATGTGGCCGAGGACAACATCATCGCGGGCAACGTGATCCTGTTCGGGGCGGTCAGCGGTGAGGCGTACATCCGGGGCCAGGTCGGTGAACGGTTCGCGGTGCGCAACTCCGGCGCGCACGCGGTCGTCGAGGGCGTCGGCGACCACGGTTGCGAGTACATGACCGGTGGGCGGGTGGTCGTGCTCGGACCGACCGGACGCAACTTCGCCGCGGGCATGTCCGGCGGCATCGCCTACGTCTACGACCCGGACGGGAAGTTGCCGGGCCACCTCAACGCCGAGATGGTCGACCTCGAGAGCCTCGACGACGAGGACATCGAACTGCTGCACGGAATGATCCAGGCCCACGTCGACGCAACTGATTCGGCTGTCGGACAACGGATCCTGACTGACTGGACCACCAACTTGACGCACTTCACCAAGGTGATGCCCCGTGATTTCAAGCGGGTGCTCAAGGCCATCGCCGACGCTGAGGCCGCAGGCGCGACCGGCACCGCGATCGACGAAGCGATCATGGCGGCCGCCGGTGGCTGATCCACGCGGCTTCCTCAAGCACACCCGTCGCGAGTTGCCGCCGCGACGGCCGGTCCCGCTGCGCCTGCTCGACTGGAAAGAGGTCTACGAGGACTTCTCCCACGACACTCTGCGGGAGCAGGCGACGCGCTGCATGGACTGCGGTATCCCGTTCTGCCACAACGGATGCCCGCTGGGAAATCTGATCCCCGAGTGGAACGACCTGGTGCGCACCGACCGCTGGCACGACGCGATCGAGCGGCTGCACGCCACCAACAACTTCCCGGAGTTCACCGGGCGGCTGTGCCCAGCGCCGTGTGAAGGCTCCTGCGTGCTGGGTATCAACCAGGACCCGGTGACCATCAAGCAGGTCGAGGTGGAGATCATCGACAAGGCCTTCGATGCGGGCTGGGTGGTACCGCTACCGCCGACGGTGCAAACCGGCAAGACCGTGGCCGTCGTGGGCTCCGGGCCCGCCGGGCTGGCCGCCGCCCAGCAGCTGACCCGCGCGGGCCACACCGTGACGGTGTTCGAGCGCGACGACCGCATCGGCGGGCTGCTGCGTTACGGCATCCCGGAATTCAAGATGGAGAAGCGCCACATCGACCGGCGGCTGGTGCAGATGGAGGCCGAAGGCACCCAGTTCCGCGCCGGGGTCAACGTCGGGGTGGATCTCACGGCACATCAGCTGCGCAAGGAGTTCGACGCGGTGGTGCTGGCCGGTGGTGCCACGGCCTGGCGCGACCTGCCGATCCCGGGGCGCGACCTGGACGGCATCCACCAGGCGATGGAGTTCCTGCCGTGGGCCAACCGCGTGCAGCAGGGCGATCCGGTGGTCGACGACGAGGGCCTTCCGCCGCTGCACGCCAAGGGCAAGAAGGTCATCATCATCGGCGGCGGTGACACCGGCGCGGACTGCCTGGGCACCGTGCACCGGCAGGGCGCGACCAGCGTGCACCAGTTCGAGATCATGCCGCGCCCGCCGGAGACCAGGGCCGAATCCACCCCGTGGCCCGTCTACCCGCTGATGTACCGGGTGTCCTCGGCGCACGAGGAGGGCGGCGAGCGGGTGTACTCGGTCAACACCGAGGAGTTCGTCGGCAGCGACGGGCACGTGACCGGCCTGCGCGGGCACGAGGTGCGGATGGAGGGCGGCAAGTTCGTCAAGGTCGAGGGCACCGACTTCGAGATGGCCGCCGACCTGGTGCTGCTGGCCATGGGTTTCGTCGGTCCGCAGCGTGAGGGTCTGCTGACCGATCTCGGGGTGGAGCTGACCGACCGGGGCAACGTGGCACGCGACGCCGATTTCGCGACCTCGGTACCCGGCGTGTACGTGGCCGGCGACATGGGTCGCGGACAGTCGCTGATCGTCTGGGCGATCGCCGAGGGCCGCGCCGCGGCCGCCGGGGCGGACCGTTACCTGATGGGCGAGACCGCGCTTCCGGCACCGATCAAACCCACCGCCGTGCCCCAGCGTTAGCGCCGAACGGCCAAAACCCCGCGACACGCCGCGCAATGAGACGCTTTTGCTGCGGCTCGCGGGACAGTAGTGGCGATGTCTGGCCGCTACCGTTTGCCGGGCGCCGGGTCCGAGCTGAACCGGCGCCACTTCCTGGCCGCGCTGTCGGTGGCGAGCCTGGGCGCGATCGGGTTGAGCCGGTGCAGTCTGGGCGGCCAGCCGCAGGTGGCCGGCGTGGCCGCCGAGGCGGCCGCACCGCCGGTGGCGCCGTCCGCCCCCGCCGTGCTACCCCCGCCCCCGCGATCGGCGCGGCTCCCGTCACCGGGCGGCGTGCTCACCATGCTGCCGGGTGAGGGGGACCTGCTGGCGCTGACGCTCGACGACGGGGTCAGCAGCGAGGTGGTCCGGGCCTACACCCAGTTCGCCAGGGACACCGGCGTGCGCCTGACGTACTTCGTCAACGGCGTCTACAGGTCGTGGACCGAGCACGCGGACCTGCTGCGACCGTTGGTCGACGACGGGCAGATCCAGCTCGCGAACCACACCTGGCTGCACCCGAATCTGACCAAACTCCCATTGGTCGGCGTGGCAGAGGAGTTGCGGCACAACCACGACTTCTTGTGGAAGACCTACGGTGTCGATGTGCGGCCGTACTTCCGGCCGCCCTATGGGGCGCATAACGCACACGTCGACAAGGTGGCCGCCGACCTCGGCTACACGGTCAACACGTTGTGGTCCGGCGATCTGAAGGACCACGTCGAGATACCCGAGGCCGAGATCGTGAAGATGGCGCACACGTGGTTCAACCCGCAGACGATCGTCATCGGCCACCTCAACCACCTGCCGGTCACCCACGTCTACGGGCAACTGGTTGACGTCATCCGAGCCCGCAAGCTACGCACGGTCACCCTCGACGATGTCTTCCTGCGCCCGTGACCGCCTCGGCCCGGTATTCACTTCAGTCACTTTAGAAACAGGAGCAACATTTGTCGGCGCGCCTCAACCAGTTTGCCGCGACGTCAGTATCTAATGACTTCATGAGGGCGTTGCGGTAGGGTGAGGCCCACGATCAGCTATCGGTATCGACGCAGGAGTAAGCACTGTGTACCTCAACCCGCTATCTCGGTCACGGGTGAGTCGAATCGCCTGGTCACTGTTCCGGCATCCACTGAAGAGCCGTGAGTTCCCCGCGAAGGCCGAACGTCTGGTCACCGCCGACGAGCTCCGTCTGTACGGCGTCTAGCGAACATCGCGGCGACAGTTACGCCGCAATCCCGGCGGTTTAAAACCTCGTTTGCCGAATCGTTATATTTTCGTTACCGTCACCGAAATTTGCTGACGGCCGGTCCAGGCTCATTCCAGATGCCGGCTCCGGTCGTCTATTCGGCTTCGCCGTATTCGTCGAACCAGTGCGCGAGCTTGCCCCGCCGACTCACCGCGCGCAGCCTGCGCTCGGTGGCCGCGCGGGTCTTCGAGGTGGTGACGATGAGCAACTCGTCGCCGATCGCGATGCGGGTGTCGGGTTGCGGCACGAAGGTGTGGCCGTCGCGGATGATCAGCGTGATCACGCTCGGGTCCGGTAGCCGAAGCTCGAGCACAGTGACGTTGTGCAACTGCGAGGGCGCGTGCACGGTCATGGTCAGCAACTCGGCCTCCAGCACGTCCAGCGGGGCCGCCTCGACCTGGATCTCGCGGGTCGCCTCCTTCGGTATCAGCCCCAGTCGGTGGGCCAGCGCGCGCAGGCTCGGCCCCTGCACCAGCGTGTAGACCACGACCAGGATGAACACGATGTTGAGCACCCGAAGGCTGTCGGGCACGCCGCCGACGATCGGGAAGGTGGCCAGCACGATCGGCACGGCGCCGCGCAAACCGGCCCAGGACACGAAAACTTGTTCACGCCAAGGGATCCGGAACCCGGCGAGGGACACCATCACCGACAGCGGCCGTGCGATCAACAGCAGAACGAGCCCGATGGTGATCGCGGGCACCACCTCGGCGGCCAACTCACCGGGGTCCACGAGCAGGCCGAGCAACACGAACAGGCCGATCTGCGCGAGCCAGGCCAGGCCCTCGGCGAAGGACCGGGTCGCCGAGCGGTGCGGCAGCCCGGAGTTGGCCAGCACCAGCCCGGACACGTACGCGGCGAGGAACCCGCTGGCATGGGCGGCGCCCGCCGCGGAGAACGCCACCATGCCCAGCCCGAACGCGGCGAGCGGATACAACCCCGAGGCCGGAAGTGCGACGCGGCGCATGCCGATCGCCCCGATGAACCCGACGCCCACCCCGATCGCCGCGCCCGCCGCCAGCTCGTAGACCACCTCGACGAGCGTGTGCACCGGCGAGAGTTCCAGCGGGGTCACACTGAACAGCAGCACCAGGATCACGGCAGGGGCGTCGTTGAAACCGGATTCGGCCTCGAGCAGACCCGCGACGCGGCGCGGCAGCGGCACCACGCGCAGCACCGAGAACACTGCTGCGGCGTCGGTGGAGGACACCACCGCGCCGAGCAGCAGCGCCAGTTGCCAGTCCATCCCGAGCAGCAGATGTGCACCCGCGGCGGTGACGGCCATGCTCACCCCGACGCCGACGGTGGCCAGCACCCCGGCGGGCGCCAACACGTTGCGCACGTTGGAGAACTGTGTGGTCAGCCCGCCCTCGATGAGGATGATGGCCAGCGCCACCGTGCCGAGGTGATCGGCGAGCAGGTAGTTGTCGAACTGCAGACCCAGCCCGTCCTCGCCGACGATGACACCGACGGCCAGAAACAGCAGCAGACTGGGCAGGCCGATGCGGCTGGCGGCCCGGGTCGCGACGATGCTGGCCAACAGCACCAGCCCGCCCGCGAGCAGCATCAGATAAAGCTGCTGCAGGGTCATCGCGTTCCCGTCCGGACCGTGTGGTTGGTGCGAAGTGCAGTAAACACCTACCACCCGTGGCCGATCGGGTCACTATGAATTCATGCTCCGCGCCAAGAAGCGGCCCGCCGACGAACCGAACCGCGCCGACGAGCACCGCCGCGCGATGCGCATCGGTATCGCCGGCGCGGGCGCGGTCGGCCGCTCGGTCGCTGCGGAACTGCTCGACTACGGCCACAAGATCCTGCTGATCGAGCACAGCGTGCGCCACTACGAACCGCACACGGTGCCCGGCGCGGACTGGCTGCTCGCCGACGCCTGCGAGTTGGCGTCGCTGGAGGAGGCGGGCATGCAGACATGCGATGTGGTGATCGCCGCGACCGGTGACGACAAGGTGAACCTGACCTCGTCACTGCTGGCCAAGTCCGAGTTCGGGGTGGACCGGGTGGTCGCGCGCGTCAACGACATGCGCAACGCGTGGTTGTTCACCGAGGCGTGGGGCGTCGACGTCGCGGTGTCGGCACCCGCGGCGCTGGTCGCCGCGATCGAGGGCGCCATCGACATCGGTCACGTGGTGCGGTTGATGGAACTGCGGCAGGGCCAGGTCAGCCTGGCCAAACTCACACTGCCAGAAGGGGACCCGTTGGTAGGCAGGCGCATGCGCGATCTGCCGTTGCCACAGAACACCGCGCTGGCGATCGTCATCCGCGAGAGCGGGATCGTGCTGCCGCAACCCGACGATGTGCTCGAGGCCGGCGACGAGATGCTGTTCTTCGCCGGCGGCAGCGCCGACAACCAGGTGCGGGGGCTGGTCCGCGGCGCGATCAATCGCACCGATTAGAAAATCGGTTTAACGTTTGATAACTTCTTCATTTGAAGAATCGAACGAATCAGTATTCCTTCAGGAGAGCCGTGGAGTCGCAGCCGCTGTACAAGCTCAAGGGGGACTTCTTCAAGACCCTCGGGCACCCGGCCCGCGTCCGGATCCTGGAACTGCTGGCCGACCGCGATCGCGCCGTGGGGGAGCTGCTGCCCGAGGTCGGCCTCGAATCGTCGAACCTGTCCCAACAGCTCGGTGTGCTGCGGCGCGCGGGGGTCGTCAGCGCCCGCAAGGACGGCAACACTGTCATCTATTCGATCGCTTCCCCAGATATCGCCGAACTGCTCGCGGTGGCACGTAAGGTGCTCGCCACGGTGCTGAACGACCGCGTCGCCATGCTCGCCGACCTTCGCGGGGAAGGGGAGAAATGAGCTGGATTCGCAAGATATTCCGGGTCGGGCGGATCGTCGAGCCGCCGGGCCCTGCGCCCGAGCCGGCGGTCGAACCGGTGGCGGGGGTGCGCGGCTCGGTCCAGATCCGCCACGTCGACGCCGGCTCGTGCAACGGCTGCGAGGTCGAGATCGGCGGCGCGTTCGGCCCTGTCTACGACGCCGAACAATACGGGGCGCGCCTGGTCGCCTCGCCCCGGCACGCCGACGCCCTGCTGGTCACCGGCGTGGTCACCCAGAACATGGCCGAACCCCTGCGCAACACCGTCGCGGCCACCCCCAAACCGCGGGCGGTGATCGCATGCGGCGACTGCGCGCTGAACCGCGGTGTTTTCGCGGAGGCCTACGGGGTGGTCGGCGCGGTGGGTGAGGTGGTGCCCGTCGACGTCGAGGTGCCGGGCTGTCCGCCCACCCCCGAGCAGATCGTGGCCGCGTTGCGTTCGGTGACCGGCAAGTGACCGCGACCCTGGCCGCTGCGCCACAGCGCGAGCGAAAACCGTTGACGCACCGTGGCTTCGGTGTCGCAGCCGGGCTGTCGACCTCGGGTGTGGGCATCGTCGGGGTGTGGCTGGGCCTGGTCGGCCTGTTCGGCAACCCGCGCCCTGTGCACATCGGGTGGTTGCTGCCGCTGTCCGGGGTGCAGCTCGAACTCGATCCGCTCGGCGGGTTGTTCATCGCGTTCATCGGGGCGGTTGCCGTGCCGGTGGGTGTCTACGCGATCGGATACGCCGATCACCTGAGCCGGACCACCATGGTGGTGCTGCCGCTGTTCGTGGCCTCGATGCTGGTGGTGCCCGCGGCGGCGTCGGTGACGACGTTCCTGCTCGCATGGGAACTGATGGCGATCGCGTCGTTGGTCCTGGTGCTCGCCGACCACAGCCGGCCGGACGTGCGCTCGGCCGCGCTGGTCTACGCGGCGATGACCCAACTCGGCTTCGTCGCGATCCTGGTGGGCCTGATGGTGTTGTCGGCCGCCGGCGGCGCCGACCGCTTCGCCGACATGGCCGCCGTGCCAGCGGGCGTGCGCACCGTGGTGTTCGTGCTGACGTTGGTGGGCTTCGGCTCCAAGGCCGGTCTGGTGCCGCTGCACGCGTGGTTGCCGCGGGCCCACCCGGAGGCGCCCAGCCCGGTGTCGGCACTGATGAGTGCGGCGATGGTGAGCCTCGGTGTCTACGGCATCCTGCGCATCGACCTGCAGTTGCTCGGTCCGGGTCCGCGCTGGTGGGCGCTGACGCTGATGGTCGTCGGCGCGGGTTCGGCGCTGTACGGGGTGCTGCAGGCCTCGGTGGCCACCGACCTCAAACGGCTGTTCGCCTACTCGACGACCGAGAACATGGGGCTGATCACGCTGGCCCTCGGCGCGGCGACGATGTTCGCCGATGTCGGGGCCGCCGCGCCCGCCACCATCGCGATGGCCGCGGCGCTGCTGCATCTGGTGGGGCACGCGGCGTTCAAGTGCCTGGGGTTCATGGCGGCCGGGTCGGTGCTGGCCGCCACCGGACTGCGTGACCTCGACCGGTTGGGCGGCCTGGCGCGGCGGATGCCCGCAACCACGGCGCTGTTCGGGGTCGCGGCGCTGGGCGCGGCAGGCGTGCCGCTGGGTGCGGGTTTCGTCAGCGAGTGGCTGCTGATCCAGTCGCTGATCCGCTCCTCCGGACACGACGCGGTGGTGTCGCTGGTGGGGCCGCTGGCGATCGGCGCGGTCGCGCTGACGGCCGGCCTCGGGGTGGCCGCGATGGTCAAGGCATTCGGCATCGGCTTTTTGGCCCGGCCGCGGTCCGCGCCGGCCGCCGAGGC
Organism: Mycolicibacterium sp. XJ1819; assembly: GCF_053483675.1. Classification (NCBI taxonomy): domain Bacteria; kingdom Bacillati; phylum Actinomycetota; class Actinomycetes; order Mycobacteriales; family Mycobacteriaceae; genus Mycobacterium; species Mycolicibacterium sp. XJ1819. Next base: position 146,747 of record NZ_JBEFST010000007.1, read on the forward strand.
CACGGAGTCACCGCGGTCGATGGTCGCGGGCATGACGATCGCCGCCGTCGCCTGCGCGCTGCTCGGGGTGCTGCCGGGCCTGATCGCTCCCGCGCTGCGCCGGGTGCTCGACACGCTGCCCGCCGCCCAGACCGTCGGATTCACCGAGTTCGGCACCGTGATCCGGCTACCCGGGCTGTCCGGGTCGATCGCGCCCGCGGTCATCGCGGCGACCCTGGTGATCGCCATCCTCGCCGTGGTGCTGGCCAGCCAGTGGCGTCGCCACCGCCGCCCCGCCCCCGAGACGCTTCCACTGTGGGCTTGTGGCGCAGGTGACCTGACGGCCCGGATGCAGTACACCGCAACGTCGTTCGCCGAACCCCTGCAGCGGGTGTTCGACGATGTTCTTCGGCCCGACACCGACGTCGAGGTCACCCCCGCTGCTGAATCGCGGTACATGGCCGACCGGGTCACCTACCGGAACAGGATCGGCGATGCGATCGAGGAACGGCTCTACACGCCGGTGGTGCGCGCGCTCGCGGCCGCCGCCGAGGTGATGCGCCGCGCCCACACCGGCAGCGTGCATCTCTACCTGGCCTACGGCGCGCTGGGTGTGTTGATCATCCTGGTGGTGGCCAAATGACCCTGATGTCCTACCTCACCGGGGTGGCCCAGATCGCCACGGTCACCCTCGGGGCGCCGTTGGTGGTCGGGTTGATGCGGCAGGTGCGGGCGAGGTGGGAGGGCCGCCAAGGCGCCGGCGTCCTGCAGCCCTGGCGCGATCTACGCAAACAGCTTGGCAAACAACAGATCACACCGGAGGGCACCACGATCCTGTTCGCCGCGGCGCCCGCGGTGCTCGCCGGTTCCACGCTGCTGATCGCCGCGATCGCGCCGGTGGTCGCGACCGGGTCGCCGCTGGACTCCAGTGCCGACCTGGTGGCCGTGGTCGGGCTGTTGTTCCTGGGCACCGTCGCGCTCACGCTCGCCGGCATCGACACCGGCACCTCGTTCGGCGGAATGGGCGCCAGCCGCGAGATCACCATCGCCGCCCTGGTCGAGCCGACGATCCTGATGGCGGTCTTCGCGTTGTCGATCCCGGCCGGCTCGGCCAATCTCGGTGCGCTGGTGGCCAATACGCTGGAGAATCCCGCGCAGGTGGTGTCTGTGGCCGGGGTGCTGGCGTTCGCCGCGCTGGTGATCGTGATCATCGCCGAAACCGGTCGGGTCCCGGTGGACAGCCCCACCACCCATCTCGAACTGACGATGATCCACGAGGCGATGGTGCTCGAATACGCCGGTCCGAAGCTGGCCCTGGTGGAGTGGGCGTCGGCGATGCGGATGACGGTGCTGCTGGCGCTGCTGGCGAATCTGTTCCTGCCGTGGGGCATCGCGGGCGGCGACCCCACCCCGACGGCCGTCCTCGTCGGCGTGGTCGCCGTGGCCGTGAAGGTCGCGGTGCTGGCGGTGTTGCTGGCCAGCGTGGAGGTGTTCATCGCCAAGCTGCGACTGTTCCGGGTGCCCGAACTGTTGGCGGGCTCGTTCCTGCTCGCGCTGCTCGCCGTGACGGCGGCCAACTTCTTCACGGTGTCGGGGCCGGCATGATCGACATCGGCTTCAACACCCTGATCGGGTTCGCCGCGGGCGGCCTGACGCTGGCCGCGGTACTCATCGTGTGGCGGCGTGACCTGCGTGCCATCGTTCGCCTGCTGGCCTGGCAGGGCGCGGCGCTGGCCGCGATCCCGATCGTCGGGGGTCTGCACGACGGCGACGGCGAGTTGGTGGCCGTCGGCGTCGCGGTCCTGGTGCTGCGCGCCGGGCTGTTGCCGTGGGTGCTGGCCAGGGCGCTGGCCGCCGAACCGCAGGCCCAGCGCGAGGCCACCCCGCTGGTTAACACCGCGACCTCGCTGCTGATCACCGGGGTGCTGACCATCGTCGCGTTCGCCATCACCCGGCCCCTGGTGGACCTGCAGCCCGACCCGGTCGTCAACGCGGTCCCCGCCGCGTTCGCGGTGATCCTGATCGCGATGTTCGTGATGGCCACCCGGCGCCACGCCGTATCGCAGGCGGCCGGATTCCTGATGCTGGACAACGGGATCACCGCGGCGGCCTTCCTGTTGACCGCGGGCGTGCCGCTGATCGTCGAACTGGGCGCCTCACTGGACGTGCTGTTCGTGGTGCTGATCATCGGGGTGCTGACCGGACGGCTGCGCCGGGCGTTCGGCGGTGCCGACCTGGATCGGCTGCAGGAGTTGCGCGACTGATGACCACACTGCTCCTCGTCCCCGTCCTGGTGCCCGCACTGGCTGCGCTGGTGACTCTCGTCGGCGGCTGGCGGCGTTGGACGGCGACGCTGTCGGTGCTCTCCGCGGTGGCCGTGCTGGCGTGCGGAATCGTCGTGGCGACACGGGTCGGATCCGGACCGCAGGTGGAACTGAGCGGTCTGCTGCGCGCCGACGCGCTCTCGGCGACGATGCTGATCGTCATCGGGGTGGTGGCTACGCTGACGACGTGGGCAGGCGTCGGTTACATCGGCGCCGAACTCGAGCACGGCCACACCGACGCCCGCGGCGCGCGGCTCTACGGCGTGCTGACTCCGGCGTTCGTCGCCGCGATGGCACTGGCGGTGAGCGCCAACAACATCGGCGTCATCTGGGTGGCGGTCGAGGCCACCACGATCGTCACCGCGTTCCTGGTCGGGCACCGTCGCACCCGCGGCGCCCTCGAAGCGACCTGGAAGTACGTGGTGATCTGTTCGGTGGGCATCGCGGTGGCGCTGCTGGGCACCTTCCTGATGTACTTCGCCGCCCAGCACGCCGGGGCGCCCGATGCGCACGCGCTGAACCTCGATGTGCTGATCGCCTACGCCGCCAACCTCGACCCCGGCGTGGCGCGACTGGCCGGCGGCCTGCTGCTGATCGGCTACGGCGCCAAGGTCGGCCTGTTCCCGTTCCACACCTGGCTGGCCGACGCCCACAGCCAGGCCCCTGCGCCGGTGTCGGCGTTGATGAGCGGGGTGCTGCTGGCCGTGGCGTTCTCGGTGCTGCTACGCATCAAACCGATCATCGACGCGGCCGCGGGGCCGGCGTTCCTGCGCACCGGGCTGATCGTGCTGGGCCTGGCGACGCTGCTCATCGCGGCCCTGATGCTGACGGTCACCGGCGACGTCAAGCGGATGCTCGCCTACTCCTCGATGGAGAACATGGGTCTGTTGGCGATCGCCGCCGCGGTCGGCACACCGCTGGCGATCGCGGGTCTGCTGCTCCACGTGTTCGCGCACGGGGTCGGCAAGACCGTGCTGTTCCTCGCGGGCGGCCAGATGCAGGTCGCGCACGACTCCACCGAGATCGGCGACATCACCGGTGTGGTACGCCGCTCGGTGTTGGTCGGCGGGTCTTTCGCGGTCGGCATGGTGGTGCTGCTCGGGCTGCCGCCGTTCGCGATGTTCGCCAGCGAGATCGCCATCGCGCGTGCGCTGGCCGACGCCCAGATGGCGTGGCTGCTGGCGGCGGCCCTGCTGCTGGTGGCGGTCGCGTTCGTCGCGCTGGCGCGCAACTCGGGCCGCATGCTGCTGGGGGCGGCCCCCGCGGGCGCACCGGCGATCACCGCGCCCATCTCGGTGGCGGCGGCCCTGGTGATCGGCGTGGCCGGCTCGGTGGCGCTCGGCATCACCGCGGGACCGTTGACCGATCTGTTCACCACCGCCGGCGTCCACCTCGGGGTGCGGCCATGAACGAATTTGTCCGCCAACGCATTTCCCGTGACCAGCTCACGGACAAGGCCGAAGAGCTGTTCGGGGCGGGGTTTCGGCTGGCGTTGGTGGCCGCCCACGATGACGGAGGCCCGCTGCGGGTGGTGTACCTGTTCCTGGCGGGCCGTCCCGACCGGCGGGTGGAAGTCGAAATCGTGCTGCCGCCCGACGACCTCACGGTGCCGTCGCTGGCCTATCTGTCGTTTCCTGCCAGCAGGTTCGAGCGCGAGATGGCCGACCTGTACGGGATCCGCCCGGCCGGCCATCCCCGCCCGCGCAGGCTGGTCCGCCACGCCCACTGGCCCGAGGACTGGCACCCGATGCGCAAAGACGCAGGCCCCCCACCGGAATTCGAGCCTCGGCGCCGGTTCCCGTTCGTCACCGTCGAGGGCACCGGCGTCTACGAGATTCCGGTCGGCCCCGTGCACGCGGGGCTGATCGAGCCGGGCCACTTCCGGTTCTCCGTCGTCGGCGAGACCGTGCTGCGGCTCAAGGCACGGCTGTGGTTCGTGCACCGCGGCGTGGAGAAGCTGTTCGAGGGCCGGGCGGCGACCGGGGCCGTGGAGTTGGCCGAACGCATCAGCGGCGACACCTCGGCAGGACACGCGCTGGCGCACAGCCTCGCCGTCGAGGACGCCGTCGGCGTGCGGGTGCCCGACGAGGTGCACCGGCTGCGGGCCCTGGTCGTCGAGATCGAGCGGCTCTACAACCACGTCACCGACCTCGGGGCGCTGGCCAACGACGTCGCCTTCGGCATCGCCAACGTCCATGCGCAGCGGATCAGGGAACGGCTGCTGCGGCTGAACGCGACGCTGACCGGTCACCGGTTGCTGCGCGGGGCGATCCGCCCGGGCGGCGTCGTGCTGCGGGAGCTGCCCGACCCCGCCGTGCTGCGTGAGATCGCCGCCGACGTGGCCGAGGTGGCCGACCTGACGCTGGGCAACAACCTGGTCTACGACCGGTTCGTCGGCACCTCAGTGCTGACCGAGGACGACGCGAGGGCGCTGGGCTGTCTCGGCTACGTCGCCCGGGCCAGCGGAATGACCACCGACGCCCGCCTCGACCATCCGACCGCCGCGTTGCCGGTGACCGAGGCAGGTGCCGACGCAGGTGATGTGCTCGCCCGCTACACGGTGCGCCGCGACGAGTTCGCCGCGTCGGTCGAGCTGGCCTGCGCCCTGCTCGAAGCGCACACCGGTCCGATCGAGCACCAGGTCCAGATGGCGCACAGCGCAGGCACGGTCAGCGGTGTCGGCATCGCGGAGGGCTGGCGCGGCACCATCGTGCACCGCGTCGAGGTGGACGGCGACGGGCTCCTGACGCGGGCCAAGGTCGTCGACCCGTCGTGGTTCAACTGGCCCGCGCTGCCGGTCGCGATGGCCGACACGATCGTCCCGGACTTCCCGCTGACCAACAAGAGCTTCAACCTGTCCTACGCGGGCAACGATCTCTGACCCACGATCGCCCATGAGTTTCGGCCGCCGTGACGGTCGGTATCGGCGCGATCGACCTGACACCGGCGCGTCGACGCACCGCCGCTGGACCGGATCGTCGCGCTGACCGGACGCGACCCGGCATAGCGCGCGCCCTGACCGGGCACACTCGAGGTATGGACCCGGTTGCCGCCCTGCGCCAGATCGCCTACTACAAGGACCGCGCGCGCGAAGATCCGCGTCGGGTGATGGCGTACCGCAACGCCGCCGACACCGTGGAAGCGCTGGCGCAGGCCGAGCGTGAGCGCCACGGCGCCACCAACTCCTGGCAGTCGCTGCCGGGCATCGGCCCGAAGACGGCGAAGGTGATCGCGCAGGCCTGGGCCGGCCGTGAACCCGAGGCACTGGTCGAATTGCGCGCCGGTGCACAGGATCTCGGGGGCGGCGATATCCGCACCGCCCTGCGCGGTGACCTGCACGTGCATTCGAACTGGTCCGACGGTTCGGCCCCGATCGAGGAGATGATGCTGGCCGCACGTGAGTTGGGCCACGAGTACTGCGCGTTGACCGACCACTCACCGCGGCTGCGGATCGCCAACGGGCTGACATCTGAGCGACTGCGCAAGCAACTCGACATCATCGACGAGCTGCGGGAGACGGTCGCCCCGATGCGGATCCTCACCGGCATCGAGGTCGACATCCTCGAGGACGGCTCCCTCGATCAGGACGAGGACCTGCTCGAGCGCCTCGACGTGGTGGTGGCCAGCGTGCACTCCAAGCTGGCGATGGACGCCGCGGCGATGACCAGGCGCATGCTCAAGGCGGTGGCCAACCCGCACACCGATGTGCTCGGGCACTGCACGGGCCGCCTGGTCAGCGGCAATCGCGGGATTCGGGCGGAGTCGAAGTTCGACGCCGAGAAGGTGTTCGCGGCCTGCCACCACAATGGCGTCGCCGTCGAGATCAACTCCCGGCCCGAACGACGAGACCCGCCCACCCGGCTGCTCAACCTCGCGCTGGAGATCGGCTGTCTGTTCGCCGTCGACACCGACTCGCACGCGCCCGGCCAGCTCGAGTTCCTTGGCTACGGCGCACAGCGGGCGCTGGACGCCGGGGTGCCGGTCGAGCGGATCGTCAACACCTGGCCCGCCGACACGCTTCTGGATTGGGCGGCCGCCTAGATCGGCAGCTGCGGCATCTCCAGCCCGGGGTCCCGGCCCACCAGCACGCCGCGGGTCACCGCCGCATTGCCGAACCGTCGGCGCACCCGGTCGACGGCGTCGTCGATCGCGGTGGTGTCGTGGGTCTCCTCGAACGGCAGCTCGAGCTGCTGGGCGCCGTCGCGGTCGATGTTGCACACCGCGAACCCGACGAGGGTCAGCCCACGCTCGGCGATCAGCGGTGCGGCCGCACCGACCAGCGCACGGGCGGCGGCAAGGATCGCGTCGGTGGAGGCCGTCGCCCGCGGCATCGTGTGCGAGCGGGTGGCCCGCCCGAAGTCGTCGAAGCGCAGGCGCAACACCACGGTTCGCCCGGTGCGGCCCGCGCGACGCATCCGGCGGGTGATCCGGTCGACGAGATTGACGACGACGACGTCCACCTCGGCGGGCGACATCGTGTTGCCGGCCCGGCCCAGTGCGCGTTGCGCCCCGACCGAGCGGCGGCGCACACCCGTGGTCACCCGACGCCGATCGATGTTGCGGGACAACGCGTACAGCCGGTAGCCCATCGCGCCGCCGACCAGCGAGGCCAGCGTCGACTCGGACAGCTCCGCCACATCGGCGACTGTCTCGATACCGTGCGCGCGCAGCTTCTCGGCCGTCTTGGCGCCCACGCCCCACAACCGGCGCACCGGCAGCGGATGAAGGAACGCCAGCTCGCGGTCCGGCGGGACGAGCAGCAGTCCGTCGGGTTTGGCCTCCTGACTGGCGACCTTGGCGAGGAACTTGGTGCGGGCGATGCCGACGGTGATGGGTAGGCCGACGTGTTCGCGCACCCGGGTGCGGAGCCGGTCGGCGATCTGCACCGGTGTGCCCGACACCCGCCGCAGCCCCGACACGTCGAGGAAGGCCTCGTCGACGCTCAGCGGTTCGACGACGGGAGAGGTGTCGGCAAAGACCTCGAACACGGCGTCGCTGGCCGCCGAATAGGCCGACATCCGCGGCGGCACCACGATGGCGTGCGGGCACAGCGCCCGGGCCTGGCGCCCACCCATCGCGGTGCGCACCCCGTAGGCCTTGGCCTCGTAGCTGGCGGCCAGCACCACACCGCCGCCGACGATGACGGGCCGGCCGCGCAGCGCCGGATCGTCGCGCTGCTCGACCGAGGCGTAGAACGAATCGAGGTCAGCGTGCAGGATCCCGGCCTCATGCGACACGAACATATGTTCGCATCGGGGTGTGACTACTGCGGCGGTTGGCCGTACACCGCGGCCATCCAGATGTGCACGAGGTTGTCGAGCACCCGATCGTCGGGCAGTGCGGGCTTCTGCCCGGCGAACGACGCCGTCATCACACCCTCGTTGAGCAGGTTCAGCGCCGTGGACAACTCGTGTGCGGGCATGTTGTCGGCAAGCTCGCCGCGCTCGCGAAGGGTCTGGATCACCCGGGTGGTGTGCGCGATCGAGCGCTGCATGAACGCCGACCACAACTCGCGGGCCTCGGCGTTGGTGTACCGGGCGGCGGCCATCGACGGGGCCAGGCCGCGGTGCGCGCGGAAGGTCGAGTAGAAGACGCCGATGCCCGCGCGCCAGAACTCGTTGCGGTCGGCCGGCGGGTTCTCCATCAGCGCCTGAAGCGCTGCGTCGGCCTCACCCATCACGCGTTCCATCAGCGCGAGCAGCACCGCGTCCTTGGACGGGAAATAGAAGTAGAACGTGGGCCGGGAGATGCCTGCGCCGCGGGCCAGGTCGTCGACCGAGATGTCGGCGAGCGGGCGGTCTTCGAGCAGCCGTTCGGCGGTCTCCAGAATCGCCTGTTCACGCTCGTCGCCCGAGGGTCGGGTGGAGCGGCGGGCGCGGGGGGTGCGGGTCTGGCCGACGGCTGTCACAGGCCGTTACTTTACACGACGTCGAGTTTCTCGACAGACCGTTGACTTGCTCGACACACCGTTGATACGCTCCCGCACCATGAGCGAACACCTCGACGTCGTCATCGTGGGAGCGGGCATCTCCGGCATCAGCGCCGCCTGGCATCTGCAGGACCGCTGCCCGTCCAAGAGCTATGCGGTACTGGAGCGTCGCGAGAACCTCGGCGGCACCTGGGACCTGTTCAAATACCCGGGCATCCGCTCGGACTCCGACATGTTCACCCTCGGGTTCAGGTTCAAGCCGTGGACGTCGGAGAAGGCCATCGCCGACGGGCCGTCGATCATGGCGTACCTGAAGGAGACGGTCGCCGAGTTCGGCATCGACGAGCACATCCGCTACGACCACAAGGTCATCGCCGCGGACTGGTCCGACGAGGACAACCGGTGGACCCTGCGCGTCGACCGCGGCGGCGAGGAAGCCGAGCTCACCGCGTCGTTCCTGTTCGCCGCGAGCGGCTATTACAACTACGACCAGGGCTATACGCCGGAGTTCGCCGGCGCCGAGGACTTCGCCGGCACGATCATCCATCCCCAGCACTGGCCCGAGGACCTGGACTACACCGGGAAGAAGATCGTCGTCATCGGCAGCGGCGCCACCGCGGTCACCCTGATTCCGGCACTCGTGGATTCGGGCGCCGGGCATGTGACGATGCTGCAGCGGTCGCCGACCTACATCGGCGCGTTGCCGGATGTGGATCCGTTCACCGTCCGGATGAACAAGACGCTGCCGGAGAAGGCCGCCTATGTGGTGAACCGGTGGAAGAGCATCCTGTTCCAGTCCGCGCAGTACCGCATCAGCCGACGGTTCCCGAAGTTCATGCGCAAGACGCTGATGACGATGGCGCAGCGCCGGTTGCCCGAGGGCTACGACGTCGAGAAGCACTTCGGGCCGCGGTACAACCCGTGGGACGAGCGACTGTGCCTGGCGCCCAACGGCGACCTGTTCAAGACGATCCGCAGCGGCAAGGCCGACGTGGTCACCGACACCATCGACCGGTTCACCGAGACCGGAATCAAACTGACCTCCGGTCAGGTGCTCGAGGCCGACATCATCGTCACCGCGACGGGTTTGAACCTGCAGCTGTTCGGCGGCGCGGTGATCTCCCGCAACGGTGAGCCGATCAACCTGCACGACACCATGGCCTACAAGGGCATGATGTTGACGCACATGCCGAACATGGCGTTCACCGTCGGCTACACGAACGCGTCCTGGACGCTGAAGGCCGACCTGGTGTCCGAGTTCTTCTGCCGGGTGCTCAATTACATGGATGCCAACGGCTTCGACACCGTCGAACCGCAGCATCCCGGCAACCGAGTCGACGAGCGTCCGCTGATGGACTTCACGCCCGGCTACGTGTTGCGGGCGCTGGACTATCTACCCAAGGCCGGAGACGTCGCGCCGTGGCGGCTCAAGCAGAACTATCTGCTCGACCTGCGACTGATCCGGCGCGGCAAGGTCAACGACGAAGCGCTGAAGTTCGCCAAGCACCCCGCCCGCGTGGGCGCCTCGGCTTGATCTAGGGAGCGACCACCACGATGCCGTCGTCGTCGCTGTAGGCGATGTCACCGGGCGTGAACACCACCCCGCCGAACCCGACCGCGATATCACGCTGTCCCGCACCGGTTTTGGTGCTCTTGCGGGGGTTGGTGCCCAGCGCCTTGACGCCGATGTCGAGTGTGCGCAGGGTCGCTGAGTCACGCACGGCGCCGTTGATGATCAGGCCGGCCCAGCCGTTCTCGACGCCGAGCCCGGCGATGACGTCGCCGACGAGCGCGGCGTGCAGCGAACCGCCGCCGTCGATGACCAGAACCCCGCCGTCGCCGGGCTCGGACAGCACGGACTTCAACAGGGCGTTGTCTCCGATGCACTTCACCGTGGTGATCGGGCCGGCGAATTCGGCGCGACCGCCGAACTGGCGCAGTTGCAGATCGCAGCTTCGGACTGCGGGGCCGATGTCGTCGACGAGGTCAGCGGTGGGGCGGGGCTCGATGCTCACCGCTCGATGCTAGCCACCACGACGTCGGGCACGTCCTGGCCAGCCCGGGTTCCACGTCGTCGTGGTAGCGGGTGCTCAGTCGTCGTGGGATCCGCGCCGCACGAGCAGCACGACGATGAGCGCGAGCACACCGGCCGCGATGGCCGCGGCCACCGGGAGTCGGGACGGCTCAGGTCCGACCAAGGGCGCGGGCGCGGGCCCGGCCACCGGGTTGGGTGCACTCGCCACCGCCGACTTCGCCTGCGCCGCGGTTTCCTTCGCGGCCGACGCGATATCGCCGTTGGTTTCGGCGAGCTTCTTGGCGGGGGTTTTCTTGGCGGGGGACTTCTTGGCGGCCTTCTTCGCCGGAGCCGCCTTCTTGGCGGGGGCGGCCTTCTTCGCGGCTTTCTTGGCCGGAGTCTTCTTGGCCGGAGTCTTCTTCGCCGCCTTGGCGGGTTCCTTCTTCGCAGGCGGCGGGGGCACCGGGGGCGCCGGTGGCACCGACTCGCCGGGCGGCGGCGTGGCCTTCGGCCCTTCGTCGGGACGGTCCTGCTCTGCCATCGGGCTGCTCCTTTGCAGTGTGTCGTCTGGGCCTGTTCGGCGAGCGTGGGTAACCGGCAGTGGTCCCCATCATGCCAGGTGGCTGTGGCGCTAACCCGTGACGGCCAGTCCGGCGGCCAAAGCCAGCGCCACGGCCATCCCAGCCAACTCGGTCAACGACCGCGATCGCGACACCACGGCGGTGGCGCGGTGCGTTCGCGCGGCCGGCAGCCAGATCGTGCGATTGCGCCACCCGAACACCACCAGGGCCACGGTCACCACGATCTTGGCCGTCAGCACCCGGCCGTATCCGGTGGTGAGGAGCGCGGCGGGGGAGCCCAGGCCGACGATTCCGGCCGTCGCGCCCGCGATCAGCAACGCCAGCACGCAGCCGAGTGACAGCTGGGAGAACCGCGGGAGCACGCGGGCCCACTGCCCGCGATATCCGACCGTCAGCACCAGGCCGGCCAGCGCGCCGCACCACAGCGCCGCGGCCAGCGTGTGGATCGCCACCGCCGCGCCGGCGACGGCATCATGCGCGAAGTGGCCGGTGAGCGCGCGCGCCGCCACACCGGCCGCGGCCGCGCCGATGACCACCACGCCGGTCGACGCGCTGCGGGGCACCAGCGTAAAAATCCCCACCACGGCCGCCGCGGCCACGCCGATCAACCCCGCGCGGCCGGCCGAGGTGTACACCGCGAACTCCATCGCGGTGTTCAACCCGAGCCGCTGCACTGGGACCCCGGCGACCGCGGCGGCGGTCACGATCAGCCGGGCCAGTTCGGCCACCAGCCAGGCCTCCGCGGCGGCGGTCAGCGGTCGGCCTGCCCGCCGCCGCAGTTCGTCGCGGTGACGGGCGTCGTCGAGCACCGGCACCACGGCCAGCCCCAGCGTGACGACCGCCGCGCAGTCCGCGAACGCGCGCACCAGCGTCGCGCCGAGCGCACCCTGCGGATGGGCCAGTGCCCACGCCGTCACGGACGCGACCACCACGACCAGCGCGCCGCCGGCCATCGCGCGCCGGGTCGTCACGTGCGGCGCCGCACCGCCCACAACGCGCCACCGGCGACGATCACCGCCGCGCCGGCCGCGAACGGCCACACCGGAACTGCTCCACCCGACGACTCGTCGGCCGCGTCGGGTGTGGTCACCGACGGGCCCGGCGTGCCCGTGCCCGCCACGGTCAGCTCGAACGACCACGAGCCGGAGACCACGTGCCCGTCGGCAGAGGTGGCCCGGTAATTCACCGTGTAGGTGCCTGCGGGGCCGAGCGGACGCACGCCGACACTGATCACCGCCCCCTCGACCGTGGCATCGCCCTGTGACCACAGGTTGCCGTCGGGGCCGACGACCGTCATCGCCGCGAACTGTGGCTGCATCTCCTCGTTGAACGTCGCGCTGACCCGCTCCGGCGACTGGCTCAGCTCGGCCTTGTCGGCAGGGTCGGTCGCGATGCGGACCGCGTGTGCCGCCGCGGGCCCCGCCCCGGCGAGGGTGACGAGCGCAAACCCGATGGTCACCACCACGAGGGTGAACAGACGTCTCATGAGCGCCTCCTGGACAGTAGTGCGGTCACCGCGGCGCTCGCGGCGAGAATCAGCGCGCCGCCGGCGAGCCAGCGCGCCGTGGTGTCGGCCGAGGACCCGGCGCCGACCTGATCCTCCGGCGAGTCCATCGCCAGCACCGGGGCCGGAAACTGAGGTTCACCGCCGTCGGGCAGCGGGGGCTGATCCCAGTGCACCACCGTCCCGTCGGAGTAGGTCTGCGTCACCGGGAAGCTGACGGATTGTTGGTCGGGCATCTTCACCGAGACACGGAACAGCGCGAACTGATCCGAGGAGATGCCGGTGCCCGGCTGTGCGCTCCAGGTGACCGATCGCACGGTGCCCGCCGTCCTGTCGCGGTCCAGGCTGGACGCCCAACCGGGTACGACCTCCGCGCGGGCGGACGCCACGTCGGGCAGCGTCACGCTCAGTTGCGTTGTCAACGCGCCCGTTTCGGACTCTCCGGGCACGCGGAAGGTCAGCAGCGCGGTTTCTCCCGGGGTGGCGTGGTCGGCGTCGACGTGGACGTGCGCCGACGCGGTCGCGGTCCCGGCCACCAGGCCGATGGTGATGGCGGCGCCGGCGGCGGCCAGCGCCGGGAGGGCGCGCGAGGGCGCCCGCATTCGGTATCTCATTGTCTTGGGTGGAACTTTCTTCTAGGTCGGGTCGGATGCGGCAGCGAGCGGGACAGCCCAGCGGTTACGCCGAGATCCCGCACGCATGCGCAGGCGGCGGACCGCGGTGCGACATCGAAGCGGCCAGAAGAAGCGCCGATCGCAGCGGCTGGTCGGCGCGGCGGACGGTGACGACGGGCGTCGCCGACACCGGTCGCGACCCCACGCACACGGCCACGCGCACCGCACGCGACACCGCGTGGCACAACCGGTCCCCGGCGGCGATGAGAACAGCGCCGGCGACGACGGCCAGCGCGTGAGCGGCCAGCATCACCGCGGCGGGCGGACCCGTCGACACCGAGTGTTGGTGTCCGGCCGCGTCGAGCATCAGGTGACCGAAAAGCTGACCGCCCGCCAGCAGCGCCACCAGCATCTGGGTGTCGGCGGCGCGGGGATGGCTGGCCGCCAGCGCGCCGATCGTGGCCGCCAGCACCACCAACTGCATGGTCGCCGCGCCCGTCGGCGGGGCCCCGCCGCCCACGCCGTGCGCGGCCACGGTCAGCGCGGCGGTCAACAGGCCCGCGGCCAGACCGCGCAACCGCGCTGTCGGTGCGGGCGAGGACATGGCGCGCCTCAGGCGACGCCGAGCCTGGCCATCAGGTCGGCGTCGATGTCGTCGAGTTGTCTGGCGATCGCCTCGTGCGCGGAGCGGCGCCGGGCCGCGGGCATGTTCTCAGCGGCGGTGACCGCGGCGGACAGGTCGCCGAGCCGCTCGGTCATCGCGGCGACGAACTGCTTGGTCTCGGCGTCCTTGGGCTTCTTCTCGGCCACCTGGCGCAGCGAGTGCTCGGCCCCCGCGATCCGTGCCGACAGCCCCGCGCCGGCGCCGGAGAACTGGCCGAGTTGGCTCAGCGGGACCCCCAGTTGGTCGGCGCGGCGCTCGTCGAGATATCCGCGCACGGCGATCGAAGCGCGGTAGACCAGCGGCACAACCACCGGCGCGAGCAGCCGAGTCACCGTGAGCATCCGGCGGATCCGGCTGGGGGAGAACAGCTTTCCCTCGCGGGCGGCCTTGAGCTGCGCCTCGGCGGCCTTGAGCGCGGCCCGGTCACTTTCCCGCTGCGCCCGCAGTTGCGCTTTCAGGGCGTTGGTCTCGGCTTTACGGTCCGCCTTGATGCGGCGCGCCTCGTTCTTCGCGGCGAGCTTGGCTTCGAGTTTGGCCTTGGCCTTGATGGCGCGCGCCTCGGCCCTGCGGGTAGCGCGGGTCTTGCGCTTGAACGGGCTCATCCCGGCTGCCTCCCGATGTCTTCGTCGCCTCGTGAAAGCGTCGCTGTGCTGGTGACGGACGCAGCACAACACTATCGTCCGGCGTCATTTCGGCGCGGGCACGTCCGCCGCCGGCCTTGGCACGGCCTGGGCTCGGGGGGCATGCTGGTAGGGACCGGCGCGTACGCACCGCAGCGGCAAGATGAGTGAACTGACAGGAACTGCCCGCCCCATCGGTGCGCACGGCGCATAGTGGACTGGTCGAAAAGGGGTTCTTATGGCTGCCAGCCGCCGCGTCACCCGCGCAGTGGGTGAGGTACTCGATCTCGCTCCCAGGCACGGCGAGGTGTCGCTGACCCGCCTGTTGGAGGCCGTCGGTGAGGACCGGAACCGACGGATCGACCTGAAGATGGCCGAACTGCCGCCCGGGGTGTGCGGACAGTGGCGTCAGTACGCCGACCACGACGTCTTCCTGATCCAGAAGGGCCTGCCCGCATGGGACCGCACCCTGGCCCACGAGCTGGGACATCTGGTGCTGGGCCACGAGGGCATCCCGGTGGTGCAGGCGGCCCGGGAGAACACCGAGATGGCCAGCTCCGATCTGATCGGCTACATGCTCAACCAGCGGACCGGGTGCATGGGGCCCAGCGGTGAGGACGCCGAGCAGGAGGCCGAGGATTTCGCCGCTCTGCTGCTCTACCGGCTGGGTCGGTTGCCCTCCGATCGCTCCTCCATCGTGCAGGTTCGGCTCGGAGAGGCGTTTGGTTGATCGTTTGGGTGATCGCCGGCCTGCTCGGGTTGGCCACCGGCCTGCGTATCGGGTGGGCCCTGGTCAACAAGCAATCCCTGGTGAGCACCGCGATGATCGTCGCGCTGGGCAGCCTGGGGGCGGTCGCCGCCCTGAACTGGCAGCCGTTGACGGTGCTGATCGACACCGGGCTGCGGTGGCCGAACATCTCGATGGGTCTCGCGCAGGTGGCGCTGGTCGGGTGTGCGGCCGGCAGCTGCGTGATGATCACGACCGTCTCCTCGGTCCGTAAGCCCGCGACCATCCGCAAGATCGCCATCGGCCAGTATCTGGTCGCCGCGGTCATCGCGGCAATCAGCCTGGTGGCCTTCTTCGCCGCCGGGAAGCAACCGCAGATGGCGCCGCAGGACTACCTGCGGCACAGCCTCAACTCCGGCGGTAACAACCTGCCGTGGTTGCTGCCGCTGCTGTACGTGCTGCTGGCATTGACGCTGGTGTCGTGGGCGGGACTGCGGTATTCGAACCGCAGCCGCCGCGGACGTGCGTTGTTCGTGTTCACGATCGGGATCGTGCTCATCGTGCTGGCGTCGGCGTTCATCGTGCTGCGCGCGGTCAGCTCGACGAGGCTGGTCGGAATCGGCACGGCGGCCACCCTGCTGGGCTGCGCGATGCTGGTGGTCGCCGCGGGCTCGTTGCTGCCGAGCATGGAGGATTGGTTCGGGGCCCGCCGCGAACTGGGGGTCATCGAGCCGTTATCGGCCGAACTCGGACGTCGGCATCCCGACGTCGGCATCGGCGTGCGGCCGCGGGGTCCGCTGGTGTTCCGGGTGGCCGAACGGATGTCGTTGATCTCCGATGCCCTGTTCCTGGAGGCCTCGGCCGCAGACAGCGCACGTAAGCGCCGGGTCGAAGCCGGGGCGCTGCCCCGTCGTGATGACGAGGACCTCCGTCGTGGGGATGACGACATCGACCTGGAAGTTCCCGGCGTCTCACCGCAGGAGCAGGCCCGCGCGATCGCGCAATGGCTCTACGCCGGACGCGAGCCCGACAACGGGACCCCGCGCGCAGCCCGACAGCAGGCCGACGCCGAGTTCCCCGGGTTGGGGTGGCTGCGCCAGCCGCCGACCTACTCCGATCGCGAATGGATCCTGGAGATCGCCGCGCAATATCGCGCGCTGGCCCGCAACGACGGTGCCTGACTTCGCCGGCCGCCGCGCAGCGGCGACCAGCGGCTAATCGTCCAGGTGCTCCCGGCGACGCAGTTCGTCGACCTTCTCGACGACGTCCTGCTGGGCCTCGGGGGACAGGCCGACCGAGCGCGCCGCAATACGACGAACGCCCTCGTCACGCATGCTCGCGAGCCAGGTCAGTTCCTTGTCGAGCTTCTCGTAGTATTCGTCGTCGGTGAAGTAGGCCGGCTTGATACGGAAGAAGTTGGCAAGTGCGGCCATGGTCGCCGCCGAGGGGTTGGTGCGGTTGCCTGAGCGGAGCTGAGACAGGTAAGGCGCCGACATCGTGATGCCTTCGGCCTTCAGTGCGGCAATGACTTCAGCCGACGTGTGCGGGCCCCGGCCGGGCGGGTAAACCGTGTCGAACAGGCGGTTTAGCCGGGCAGCGAACGTCTTGCTCATCGGTGGTTACCTCCACGTGCGTAGGGAGCGGACTATAAGCGGCGTATTTGCTGATCATGCTAGCGACAAGTACGCCCAAACCCAAGTGCAAACCGCATAAAAGTTGATTCGCCGGATGAATTCATGATGTCGGCGGCCGCGGCGCGACACGCCCGCCGGCAAGCGCGAACCGGGCCGGTAGCCTGCGACCAGGCAAATACTGACGGATCCGTCGAATAGCACTTGCCACGGGTTTGTCCACGTCGCGTCACAGAAATCGCAACCCTCCCACTGGCAACGCCCACGACAGGGAAGTAAGCGGAGTGCTTCGTTTGCTGTTTGCAAAGGAAAGCGAGCCGTTCCGGCCGGGTGTGACCGCGCCCACCGCACGTGAGCGGGGTTGGCGGGGCCACATTCGGATTTTCGGGTCGCGGTCGGCGCGACGGTAGCCAGCCCGTCGGGCGCGGATGTTGATCACTGATTCAGCGAGGGTAGCGCCACAGCGCGATTCGCGGCGGCCCTGCGCGTCGCCGCGGTGATCGCCCTGACCAGCGCCACGGTGACCGCGATCAATGCCACCGACGCGGTGACGGCCACGGCGGCCGGTCGCAGCCCCAGCGCGCCGTCCAGCAGCATCCAGAGCCCGAACAACAGGAACAGCACACTGGCCAGGCGGTGCAGGAAGCGCTCGGGAAGCTGCTTGTGCATGACGGCTCCGACCCCGATCGCCACCCCGTCGGCCAGCACCATGCCCGCGGTGGCGCCGATCCAGACGCCGGCCCAGTGGTAATCGCTGGCCAGCGCGACGGTGGCGAGCATGGTCTTGTCGCCCAGTTCGGCGAGCAGGAACGACGAGATCACCGCGAACAGCACGAACCGCGGTTCGGCGACCTTGACCGGGTTGTCGGCCTCGGCGCTCCGGCCTTCCCGCCATGTCCACACCGCGAACGCGAAGAAGGCGATCGCCGCGGCGAACGCGATGGGTCGCTCCGGCAATGTCAA
Source organism: Mycolicibacterium sp. XJ1819 (assembly GCF_053483675.1). NCBI lineage: Bacteria > Bacillati > Actinomycetota > Actinomycetes > Mycobacteriales > Mycobacteriaceae > Mycobacterium > Mycolicibacterium sp. XJ1819. Next base: position 164,297 of record NZ_JBEFST010000007.1, read on the forward strand.
ACCGAGGAAGTGGCCGATCGTCACCGACAGCCCGTGCACCAGAACAGAAGCCACGGCGACACCGGAGAGCACCACCCACCATCGGTGGCGCAGGGCGTAGGTCATCGTGATCAGTTGGGACTTGTCGCCGAGTTCGGCGACGAAGACCACCGACAGACTGATCAGAATCGCGGTGAGCATGGGCAACCTTTCGACGCGCCGCCGACGGGGTCAGAGCACATGCCCCGTCGAACTACGGTCGAAGGTCTCGCCCACCGCTGCGCGGTTCGCCGGCCGGGCCTTGCGCGATCGTGGAACTCGAGTGCGCGCAGCCAGTATGTCGACACGACGATTGGGGGCTACTCCCCTTCGCTGGCGACCTCGACCATAGCGGCATCATGGCGGGCGCGCCACCGTCCCCGTGGTTTCGGGTGCCCGAAACAAGCGTTCAGGGCGTCGAATCAAAAGCTTCGAAAACCCTTATGCCGCAAGCAGCATCGCGAGGATCGCGGTATCGGGATGGGTGATCGGGTCGACGCCGACGCGGCTCACCATCGACGTCACGGTGCCGTCCGCCTCGGCTTCCACCCAGGCCGCCCGATGCTCGAGGCCGAGATGCGGAAGGCCGGGCAGCAGCACGCATCCCGACGCGGCGCCCGAGCACTCCGGAAGTGACGGTGTGGTCTCCGACGGGGGGTGCAGCATGAGCAGGGCGGGGGGCTGCCGTTGCGCGAAATGGCCTGGAGGCACCGCCGATTCACCCAACACCGGTCCCTCCGCGACGACCAGGCCGATGGTGTCGGGTTGCGGATCGTCGGGCAGCTCCTCGCGTACCCCGAAAATAGTTGTGGTGGGCAGAAATCCGGGTAGCGAGGCGACCCGCACGGTGGCCATCAGCACTTGGGCCCACTCCTTGGTGGACTCGGGCCAGCGGCCGGAAATGACGAAGCCCTTGAGCGTTCCGCGGGAATGAAAGGGGGCGATCTCGATCGCCCGACCGGAGCCTGTGTCCATTTCGCCTCCGTGTCACCGACGTTCGGGCCGGCTGAGCCGGCTAGGTCGAACCACCAGCTCGACACCGCGTTGGGTCGATTTGCTCAGCATGCGGTAGACAGCGGCTGGCACACAAGCGGATACGAGTGCTAACCACCGCGATCGGACCGACGCGGCCACACGACGCGGTAGGAGCCGGCCACCGCAATCCAGCCGAACTCGTGGGAATCCACCGCGCCGGCCGCACCGGGATTGTCCGAGCGGGCCTCGAATATCGCTGCAGGGCCCTCGCCGTATACGTCGCCGACGCGCTTGATCAACCACCGTGTGGACAGCCGCGGGTCACGGAACACCCGCAGTTGGCCGCGCTTGATCCGTCCGCCCCGCAGGGCCACCAGCACCTCTCCGGGATCGAGCGCGGGCCGCATCGAGTCTTCGACGACCCGGAACACCCGAAGCGGCCAGTGCCGCGGTGGATGGTTTCTCGCCACCATCGGAGGGTAAGTTAGGCGGCATGCTGCATCGAATGTTCGCCAACGCCACCCCTGCCCACGCCCACTGCGACCTCTACTGCGGCGTCTACGACCCCGCGCAGGCCAAGATCGAAGCGCTGTCCTGTCTGAAGACCCTGCAGAAGTATCACGACTCAGACGACGAGCACTTCCGCACCCGCTGCGTCATCATCAAGGAGCGGCAGGCCGAAGAGGTCAAGCATCACCTGATGGTGTTGTGGGCCGACTTCTTCGCCAAGGAGCACTTCGAACAGTTCCCGAACCTGCACCAACTGTTCTGGGACGGAATTCACGGTGCGGGTGATGTCAAGAAGTCGACCGACATCGCCGTGGCCGAGAAGCTGCTCAAGACGATCGACGAGATCGCCGACATCTTCTGGCAGACCGAGAAGGCCAAGAGCATGGGTGTCTACCCGCCCTCCTGACCTCAGTCGACCAAACACATCGGGCCTGCGCGACGTTCGCGCAGGCCCGAATTGTCTTGGGTCAGAACAGCACGATCAGGGCGAGAACACCCAGCAGCACCAGGGCGATCACCGCGGCCCGTAGGCAGGCCATCAACTGGGAGCGCGCATACACGTGCGTAGACGAGTGCCATTCCGCCGACGACGCGGCGGAGCCGGGGCCCATCGGGTGCGACGTCATCCAACGCTCCTGACCTGCACGATCGGTAACCTCCCAGTGAGATCTGTCACAACATCGTGGCTGTGACGCCGATCATAACCCCTCACCCGGGCGGTGGAAAAACCGGCCGCTCGCACCCGTTTCACCCGCATAGGCGGTGGGTATCCGACCACTCGACACCGTCCCGGCCGAGGCCACCAGTTAGCCTGTCGAGCTATTTCGCTCCGGGTGCGTTCGAGCCTGTTGATCGTTGTGCGTCCGGGGCCCAAGTTATCCACAGCAGACTCCTGCGAACGCGATCCATCCGCATTGGACCTGTGGATAGATCTGTGGAAACTGTGGATAGGCCGACATTGCTGGGCGCCCGCAGCCGAGGCGGTCCGCCGCGGAACTCGGTTACTCGGAGCTAGGCTGAGCGAGATGATTCAGGTGTGTTCCTCGTGCGGGACGCGGTGGAACGTGCGCGACCGGCGACGGGTGTGGTGTCCGCGCTGTAACGGCACGCTGCTGGCTCCGTCGTCCGAAGCCCCGGACTCCCCTTGGCGCGCTGGTGCGCCCGCCACTGCGGGCCGGACCCCGGCGAGATTGCCACCCGGATATCGCTGGATCGCGGTGCGGCCGGGCGCGCCCCCTCCGCCGCGGCGAGTCGCTCGGCCGCTCGGCCCGACCCCGCGCTACCCGGTGATCCCGCGGTGGGGACTGTCCGAGCACTTCGACGACGAGGAGCAGCAGCAGGAGTCGCGCACGGGCCCATCGCACGTGATGGTGCACGCGACCCTGGTCGCGACGATGGCCGCGCTGGGCGCCGCGGGCCTGGTCCACGTCGTGCGCTACGCGCTGCTGATCATCAACCGCAGTGTGCTGCTGAACCCGTGGGTGGCCGGTGCCGCGACATGGTTCGGGGTCGCGCTCAGCGTGCTGGCCATGTTCATGGTGCTCGCCAGCGCGGTCGTGCTGAGCAATTGGCTCATCGGGCGCCGCGCTGCGGCGTACGCGCATCGGGGCCAGCCCGACCCGCGGCCGCCGTGGGCGATCCGAGCGGGTTGCCTGATCCCTCTGGTGAACCTGGCGTGGGCGCCGGTGTTCGTCATCGAACTCGCCGGCGTCGAGGACCGGCTCAGTTGGCTGCGCAGGCCGATCGTGGCGTGGTGGGCGGCGTGGGTCGCCAGCACCGCGGTGTCGATCTTCTCGATCGCCACCAGCTTCGCGACCGACGCCCAGGGCATCGCCAACAACACGGTCACCACCGCGATTGCGTATTTCACCGCGCTGGCCGCCGTCTTGCTGGCGATGAAGGTGTACTTCGGCTTCGAGCGCCAGCCCGTCGAGCGGCCGTCCAGGCGCTGGGTCGTGGTACCCGACAACGAATCCGGACCGCGGCAAGAGCCCGAGCCGCAGACCGCAGCCGCGGTCGAGCCCCAAGGGCAGAACCCGGCGGCGTAGGACATGGACTCGGGCGATCTCGAAGCCGGCGAAGGGTCGGCCTCGGGACCCGCCCTCGCCGGCCGGCCGTTCGTCGTGGCCCACCGGGGCGCCTCGGCCGACCGTCCCGAGCACACCCTGGCGGCCTATGAGTTGGCTCTGCAGCAGGGTGCCGACGGTGTGGAATGCGATGTGCGGTTGACCCGCGACGGCCATCTGGTGTGCGTGCATGACCGAAGGATCGACCGGACCTCCGACGGGACCGGGGCCGTCAGCGAGATGACGCTGGCGGAACTGCGTGAATTCGATTACGGCTCATGGCATCCCGGCGCGCAGTCGGACGGCGGGTCGGGCGCCACCGGTCTGCTGACGCTAGAGGAACTCGTCACGCTGGTGCTGGACTGGAACCGCCCGGTGAAGATCTTCGTCGAGACCAAGCATCCGGTGCGCTACGGCGCGCTGGTGGAAAGCAAGGTGCTCGCGCTGCTGCACCGCTACGGGATCGCCTCGCCCGCATCGGCCGATCTGGCCCGCGCGGTGGTGATGTCGTTCTCGGCGGCCGCGGTGTGGCGGATCCGGCGGGCGGCACCGATGCTGCCCACCGTGCTGCTCGGCGAGACGTCGCGCTATCTCGGTGGCGGTGCCGCGACCACGGTCGGGGCCACCGCGGTGGGCCCGTCGATCGCGACCTTGCGCGAGTACCCAGAGTTGGTCGACCGTGCGGCCGCCCAGGGCCGGGCGATGTACTGCTGGACCGTCGATCATTTCGAGGACGTCCGTTACTGCCGCGACCTCGGCGTCGGGTGGGTCGCGACGAACCATCCGGGCCGCACCAAGATGTGGCTTCAGGACGGGCTGACCGGCGCGCCGTGTGATTAGGGTTGCGCGTCGAGCACATCCTGGGGAACCGGCGAATCCGACCGCAGCGCGGCGAACAGCTGTTCGGCCGCGGTGCTGTCCCACACCACGGCGGAGCCCGAGGCGCTCGAGGTGAAGTCACCGATGGGGACGGTGACCGTGGTGACGTCTGTGCGCAGCGCCCAGGCCAGCGCGGCCAGATTCCAGATGTGGTCGCCGGAGTCGACGGCGACGGCGTCGGTGGCAGCGTGCGCCATCGGATACCAGCGCAACGGATTGAGCCAGACCGCCGGGCTGGCGGCGCGGTGCAGCAGCGCGGACATGAATTCGCGCTGGTTGACCATCCGGTCCAGATCGGCGCGCGGGGTCGCACGCGTGCGGACGTAGCCGAGCGCGGTGCGGCCGTCGAGCTCTTGGCAGCCGGCGGGTAGATCGATGCCCGCCAGCGGATCGCTGATGGGTTCGGGCAGACACATCGTCACGCCGCCGACCGCGTCGACCAGGACGGGAAATCCGGCGAAGCCGATCTCGGCGTAGTGCGACACCCGCAACCCGGTGGCCTGTTCGACGGTCCTGGCCAGCAGCGGCGGGCCGCCGACGACGAACGCCGCGTTGATCTTGTCGCTGCCGTAGCCGGGAATCTCGACGTAGGAGTCCCGCGGGATCGACACCATCGTGGTCGGGCTGCTCGACAGCACCGACGGGATGTGCACCAGCAGGATCGTGTCGGTGCGCCCGTCGCCGAGGTCCCCGCCGGTGGTCAGCTGTGCCTGCTGTTCGGGGCTGAGGTGCTGTCGGCTGTCGGAGCCGACGAGCAGCCACGTGGTGCCCGCGCCGGCCGCCGGGCGTTCGGGATAGTCGGCGAGGGCGGGAATCCGCCGTAGCGAGGTGTCCAACCACGCGCCGCCGGCCACCACCGCCATTGCGAACAGCAGGACCAAGACAAGCAGGATCCGGCCCCAATGCCGTTTGCGCCGCGGCGGCTTCACCGGTTTGGCAGCTGCCGGAGGCCCGGGTCGCCGGGGTAGCGGGGGTGGGGGTCGCCTCGCATGCGGAGGTGGCGGGGGTGGGGGTCGCCTCGCGGGCGGGGGTGGCGGTGCCGCCCTGCGCGGTGGCAGCGGCGGCGGAGGCCGCCGGCCCGGGTCGCGCCGGATCACCTGCGGCGGTTCCCTGCGGCGCGGCCGATTGTCGTCCACAGCAAGAAATGTACGGGTATCGCGGCCTACTGCAGCCATCCCAAGTGGCCGGCCGCCAGCGCATAGCCGACGAACGCCACCGCATCGATGAGCGCGTGCGCGATGATCAGCGGCCACAACCGCCCGGTGCGCACGTAGACGTAGCCGAAGATCAACCCCATCGCCAGGTTGCCCAGACCCGCGCCGAATCCCTGGTAGAGGTGATACAGGCCGCGCAGCACGCTCGAGGCGACCACCGCGACCACCGGGCTGACCCGCAGTTGGCGCAACCGGGTGAGCAGGAACCCGACCACGATGATCTCCTCGGCCCATCCATTGGCGAACGCCATCAGAAGAAGGACACCGATGCGCCACCAGGTGTCGTAGAGTTCGGCCGGTTCCACCGAGGCGTTCAGGCCCAGCAGCCGGGCGAGTTGATAAAGCGCCAGCCCGGGCACTCCGATCAGTGCGGCGAGCCCGACACCGCCGAGCACGTCGGGCCGCCACCGCGGCCGGGCCAGCCCGATGCGGGCCGGGCCGAAGCCGCTGCGCCACAACAGATACAGACCCAGCGCCCCCCACGCCAGCAGTTGAAACACCCCGGCGAGGTTGAGCCCGAGGTCGATCAGGTCGAACGGCGAACGTCGCGGGTTGAGCGCGACCACCTGCCCGGCCAGCCCCAGCAGCACGCCCTCGATCAGCCGCAGCAGCGCGGTGTAGGCCGACAGCGCGAACGTCAGCGCCAGCACGACCGCGATCTCGAGGCGCAGCGCGCGCCGCTGCGGATCGGTCGGTTCGTCGGCGCCCACGGTCACCGGAGCAACGCTAGCGCCCCCGCGCGAGGATCAGAGCCGGCGTGCCCGCAGCCCGTTGAGGAACGGACATCCCATCAGGATCCGAATGGCCTGGCTGAGCCCGGTGACGTCCTCGACCGGCTTGGCGAACGGCAACCGCACGTCGTGGTCCCCGTCGGCGCCCTCCACCCGCAGTCGCACGCCGTATCGGTCCAGACCCAGGGGGCGGACGCGGCCGCGGCGCAACGACATCGGCAGCCGGTCGGCCAATCGGTCGACCACCTCACGGTGTGCCGATTCCAAATGCTGCAGCCAGCGCGACTCCATCGCAAAGAACGGGTCGGGGCGGGCCGCGAGCAGTGCGCCGAGCGCTACGGCCTCCGCGCCGGTGGAGTCGGCCACCACCACGGAGTCGATCTCCAACCGCATCAGCGTGTGGCGGTTCGAGGCGTCGGCCGCTCGTGAGCCGGAGTTAACCTGCAGCAGCGCAGGATTCGGGTTCTGCGCGGCGAGGAGGTCGAGCAGCGCGGCAACCCCGGATTCGGGGACGTCATATACGCGGCCCCGCACCCAGACCAGCGAACGCACCCGTTCGCGCAACGGCAGCGGCGCGTAGTCGGTCATCTCCAGCACCGCCTGCTCACCACCGGTTCCGGCCGCCGCGACCCGCCGCGCCAGTGCCCCGTCGGCCGGGACGGTGACCGCGAACGATCCGTCGTCGAGCAGATGGTGCACCGGCGAGTCGACCGGATCGAGGTCGTCCACCGCCAGCATCGCGTCGCCGGGGCGAGCGAAGGTGCTGCGTACCCGTTCGGCCGTCGTCGGAGCCGCTGTCGTCATCCCCACCTCCAAATTAGGTTTGCCTAACTTAACTAGATGCGAAGAAATCGCGCAAGACGTACGTCCTGCGGAACGGCGTTACCAGGAATCACGGATAGGCTGGGTTCGTGAAACGCATCGCCTACCTGGGACCTCAGGGGACTTTCAGCGAGGCGGCGCTGCTCGAGATGTCGAACCGCGGCATGGTTCCCGAGTCGCCGCGGCACAACACTCCGGTCGCGACCGACAGCACGGCCGCCGCCCTGGAGATGGTGCGGTCCGGCGACGCGGCCTACGCGTGCGTGCCGATCGAGAATTCCATCGAGGGTTCGGTGTTGCCGACGCTGGACAGCCTGGCGAGCGGGACACCGCTGCAGATCTTCGCCGAGCTGACCCTCGACGTGTCGTTCGCGATCGTGGTGCGCCAGGGCGCGACGGCGGCCGACGTCGAGACGGTGGCGGCGTTTCCGGTGGCGGCCGCGCAGGTGAACCGTTGGCTGACAGCGCATCTGCCGACGGCGAAGGTGGTGCCTGCGATCTCGAATGCCGCTGCCGCGCAAGACGTCGCCGAGGGGCGGGCCGACGCTGGGGTGAGCACCGCGCTGGCTGCGGCCCGCTACGGCCTGGCCACCCTTGGCACCGAGGTGGTGGACGAGCCCAATGCGCGCACCCGCTTCGTTCTGGTCGGCGCGCCGGGCTCGCCGCCTGCCCGCACCGGCGCCGATCGCACGTCGGTGGTGCTGCGCCTGGACAACGTGCCCGGGGCGCTGGTGAGCGCGCTCACCGAGTTCGCGATCCGTGATATCGACCTTACTCGTATCGAATCTCGGCCCACCCGAACAGAATTGGGCACCTACATCTTTTTCCTCGACTGCGTCGGACACATCGACGACGACGCGGTGGCAGAGGCGCTCAAAGCGCTTCACCGACGCTGCGCAGACGTGCGCTACCTGGGTTCCTGGCCGACGGGGTCGGCCGCGGGCGCGGTCCCGCCGCGGTTGGACGAGGCATCTCGGTGGCTCACCCGATTACGAAAGGGACAGGCGTGAGTGGACGGCTCGTGCTGCTTCGACACGGACAATCGCATGCCAACGTCGAGCGTCGGATCGACACCCGGCCGCCAGGGGCGGCACTGACCGGCCTGGGCCGCGATCAGGCGCGTGCGGTCACCGAAGAACTGGCCCAACCGGTCGGGATGATCGCGCACTCGCAGGCGGTGCGGGCCGCCCAGACCGCGGACGTGATCGCCGGCCGACTCGGTATGCGCACCCTGGAGGAAGTCGACGGAATCCACGAAGTGCAGGTCGGCGATCTGGAGAACCGCAACGACGACGAGGCGATCGCGGAGTTCGAGACGATCTATCAGCGCTGGCATCAGGGACACTTGGACGTGCCGATGCCCAACGGTGAGACCGCACGCGAGGTGCTGGACCGGTACGTCCCGGCGATCACGCAGCTACGCATGCGCTATCTCGACGACGACGCGTTCAACAGCGACATCGTCGTGGTCAGCCACGGGGCGGCGATCCGGTTGACCGCCGCGGTGCTGGCCGGGGTGGAAAGCAGCTTCGTGCTCGACAACCACCTCGGCAACGCGCAAGCGGTGGTGTTGGCGCCGATCACCGACGGGCGGTGGAGTTGCGTGCAGTGGGGCACGATGGTGCCGCCGTTCTATCCGGCGCCCGCCGTGGACCCCGTGGGCGACGCCCTGCAGTCAGCCGACCCGATGGGCTGACCCCGACACCGGGATCCCCGGGGCGCACGTGCAGCCGATCGCGTCGCAGTCGATGTCGAACGCGTGCACCACCTCGGGCGTGACACAGTCCGGCTCCGTGCATTCGGCGCGCATCGACGCATGGTGAACGACGGTGCCGTGGCAGTGCTCGAGATCGGCCCGGCACTGCCTGCAGATGCTCTCCGCGGCAGGCGTGCTCATGGGGCCTTGATACCACTGTCCGGTGACATCGCGGGGATGCCGCGCTGGCTATCCCCAGCCGAGTTCGTGCAGCCGGTCGTCGTCGATTCCGAAGTGGTGAGCGATCTCGTGGATCACCGTGATCGCCACCTCGTCGACCACCTGCGCCTCGTTGTCGCAGACATCCAGGATCGCGTCGCGGTAGATCGTGATGGTGTCCGGCAGGGAGCCCGCCGCGTACCAGGAGTCCCGCTCGGTCAGCGCGATGCCCTGGTACAGGCCGAGAATCTCGGGCTCCTCCGGATCGCGGTCCTGCACCAGGACGACGACGTTGTCCAGCGCCGCGGTGAGGTCGGGCGGAATCAGGTCGAGTGCGTCGGAGACCAGTTCGTCGAACCGCTGCCTGCTCATCCGCACAGCCACGCCGCTACGGCCCCGGCGGGGGCGGTGCCGGCGGTCCGGGGGCGGGTGCGGGCGGTGGGGGCGCAGGGCCCGGTGGTGGGGCCGGCGCGGGCGGTGGCGGTGGAGCGTCCGCCGGCGGCGGCGGAGCGCCCGGCGGGGGAGGCGGCGGTGCGGGCTCGCCGGGGGGCGGGGGCGGCCCGTTGAGGAACGTGTTCTGCGGCGGTGCCTCGCCCTCGGTGGCCGCCTCCTCCTCGTCGGTCGTCGCCGCCGACTGTCCATGCTGGGTCGAGGAACTGCCGGTGCTACCCGTGGCGGAACCCGACTGGTTGCTCGTCGATCCGGAACTCGACGACGACGATGAGGAGGACACCGCATCGTCGGTGATCGGGATCGGCGGGAAGTTCAGCCGTTCCTCGGGGATGTCGGGCGGTGCGATCGGCGGCTGACCGTTGATCAGCAGCGGACCCTTGGCACTGTTGAGCAACGTCGACCAGCCGCCGTTGCCCAGGGTGGCGCCGATGCTGCACGACACCTGGCGGCTACCGGCCGACCAACTCGGCAGCGAGATGGTGCTGTAGATCAGCGTCAGCGTGGTGTTGCGCAGCTCGATCGGGGCCAGGTACGCGTCGGTCATCCGGGTGCACGCGTCCTTGATGAACGCGTCTTGCTCCGGCTCCGGCGGCAGCCCCTCCGGGAACTTCTCGGCGAGGTTGACCGCGCCGGTGACCTCCATCGCATGCGGTGCGGCGCAGTCGATCGGGATGTCGGTGGGCTGGTTGGTCGACGGGTCGATGCCCAGGCAGGTGCCCGCGGGCCACACCTTGGACTGGTCGACCTCGGCCACCTTGCCCTTGAAGGGCAGTTGCTGGTTGTTCTGCCCCGGCAGTTGTAGGCCGCACAGCACGCGGCGCTCGCCCTGCTGGCGCCACGCCCGGTCCCCGGACCACAGCATGCTCACGGTGAAGCGGCTGTTCGGGTCGAAGCGAGGGCCCAGGTAATTCTTCACCGCGGCCGTGCACTGCTCCTGGCTGATCTGCTGGATCCTGGCGACCGACGGCGGGGCGGCATCGGCGCCGTACTCGCTGCCCGGATAGGTGCGCATGTCGACCGACTGGGCGACCTCGAAGCGGTGCTCCTCGGTGCAGTCGACGATCTCGGCGGCATCGGGCGTGCGGTCCGGCCACGTCAGGCAGTCTCCGGCCTGGGCGTCCTTGAACGTGTCGTTGCCGCGCGGCCCGAGCGAGATCGTGCTGGCGGTCAGCGAGTTGGGGCCTTCCTTCTGCGGCATCGCGGTGATGAACCCGGCGATGAGCAGGCCACCGAGCGCGGTGAGCAGAAGCGCGCGCCGCGTCGACTCGGCGCGCAGGCTGTGCCACCAGGACACCGGCCGCGAGCGCTCATCGTTCGCGTCGGCGGGGGTCGGTTCCAGCGTCGGCGCCTTCGCCATCGGATCGGACATCGGCTCCATTGTGACAGGCGTGTCGGGGCCTGTGACAAGTGATGCAATTGTAACGTTATGGGGTTGTGCCTGGGGGATCCGATCGACCACCTCGGCATGCCGACGCCCGCGGGTCAAAAGTAGTGTTGCGGCCGTGATCGACCTCAAGCTACTGCGCGAAGATCCGGATGCGGTGCGCGCATCGCAACGCGCCCGCGGCGAAGACCCCGGCCTCGTCGACGTGTTGCTGCAGTCCGATGCCGCGCGGCGGTCGGCGGTGTCGGCCGCCGACAATTTGCGCGCCGAGCAGAAGGCGGCCAGCAAGAGCGTCGGGAAGGCCACGCCCGAGGAGCGGCCCGCGCTGCTGGCACGGGCCAAGGAGCTCGCGGAGAAGGTCCGGGCCGCCGAGGCCGAGCAGGCCGAGGCCGAGGCGGCGTTGAGCGCCGCGCACATGGCCATCTCGAACGTCATCGTCGACGGCGTGCCGGCCGGCGGGGAGGACGATTTCGTCGTGCTGGACACCGTCGGAGCGCCGCGCGCCATCGACGACCCGAAGGACCATGTCGAACTCGGGGAGTCGTTGGGCCTGATCGACCTGGAGCGCGGCGCCAAGGTGTCGGGCTCGCGGTTCTACTTCCTCACCGGCGCGGGCGCGCTGTTGCAGCTGGGCCTGCTGCAGCTGGCCGTGCGGCTGGCGGTCGACAACGGCTTCACGCTGATGATCCCGCCGGTGCTGGTGCGGCCGGAAGTCATGGCGGGCACCGGTTTTCTGGGTGCGCACAGCGAAGAGGTGTACCGCATCGAGGCCGACGACCTGTACCTCGTCGGCACCTCGGAGGTCCCGCTGGCCGGCTATCACGGCGACGAGATCCTCGACCTGTCAGCCGGGCCGCGCCGCTATGCCGGCTGGTCGTCGTGTTTCCGGCGCGAAGCCGGCAGTCACGGCAAGGACACCCGAGGAATCATCCGGGTGCATCAGTTCGACAAGGTGGAGGCGTTCGTCTACTGCACCCCCGACCAGGCCGAGGCCGAACACCAGCGGCTGCTCGGGTGGCAGCGCCAGATGCTCGAGAAGATCGACGTGCCCTACCGGGTGATCGACATCGCGGCCGGGGATCTGGGCTCGTCGGCGGCGCGCAAATTCGATTGCGAGGCATGGGTTCCCACCCAGCAGACCTACCGGGAGCTCACCTCCACGTCGAACTGCACGACATTCCAGGCCCGTCGCCTTGCGGTGCGCTACCGCGACGACAACGGCCGCCCGCAGATCGCCGCCACCCTCAACGGCACGCTGGCCACCACGCGCTGGCTGGTGGCGATCCTGGAGAACCACCAGCAACCCGACGGCAGCGTGCGGGTGCCGCAGGACCTGGTGCCGTTCGTCGGAACCGAAGTCCTGGAGCCGACGAAGAAGGCGTGAGGTAGGCGCCGACGCTAGGACTGCAGTAACTCGTCGAGCATCGCGGTGAATTCGCGGGGGCGCTGCGGGGTGAAGGCCGGTTTGGGGCGAACGCCGGGAACGTCGAGGGTCACCAGCGTCGACTTGATCGGCCGCCACACATCCAGCGGCAGCCAACGCCGCAGATCCGAACTGCCCCAGAGCCGGAACCGGTGGGTGAACATTCCCAGCGGCTCGGCCCGGTAGCCTCGGATCGAGGACAGCGGGATCACCTTCGACGTCCCCGACGGAAAGTGATAGCGGCGCAACGTTATCGCTTCGCGGTCCAGTTGGATCAGACCGTCGTCGTAGTACTGGTGCGGCGCGCTCACAGCTTCTTGCACCGCAACTCGTGGCCCTTGGTGGTCAGGCATCGGCCGTTCTGAAGATTCCACTGCCAGCCGTGCAGGTTGCAGGTCAGCGTCGAGCCCTCTACCACACCGAATTTGGACAGGTCGGCCTTCAGGTGTGGACAGCGACGCTGAATCTCCCAGCCGTCCAAGGTGATCGATGCGGTGTCGTCGTGCGCCTCGGCGAACCAGCCGTCGGCGTAGGCGATGCGCTCGTCGGTCAGACATTTGAAGAACGTGTACAGGTACTCGTTGTAGCCGCCGACGCGCCAGGCCCGAAAACGGGTCGACAAGAAGATGGTGTTGACCCAGTCGGGTTCGTTGTCGCGCAGCACCGTACGTACCAACTCCGGGGCGATCGCGAAGCCGTAGCGGAATTTTTCATCCGGAATCGGTTCGCGCACCACCCGTTTGGGGAAGTCGAGCACCACGGTCTCGTCGTGTCCACCGCCTTGCAAACGCAGCTCCACCGGATAACCGATGCCGTCGCAGATCTGGTCGCTCTGGATCATGATCGGCTCGAACAGTGTGCGCAACGGTTCGAGCAGCGGTTCTCCGGCCGCAGGCGCCCAGCGTGCCTTCTCGGCGGCCAGCACCGGTGCCATCCGCTCGGCGTAATCGGCGATGTAGGAGGCCTTGGCGGTGGTGAAGATGGCGTCGACGTCGTCGTCGGGCTGCGGATGGGTCAGCGAATTCAACTGCGAGCCGGTGAAGTCGGCTGTCGACCCGGGGATCATCAGCAGCCCGCGGTGATGACCGTGGGCCCGCATCTGCTCGAGGAACACCACCTGGTCGGGGAATATGTTGGCCGGGTCGTCGCGGTCGTCGTTGAGGTGGCGCAGTTCGGGATCCAAGAAGCAGGGCGGCCCGGCCGACGGGATCACCCAGGTGGCGTCGACCTGCGCGATGTACTGGCGGCACCGGTCCATCTGGCGCTGGCGCTTCTGGGTGCCGAACGCCTCCTTGGCCCGCGCGGGCATGTCGTAGACCATCGGATACCAGATCGCGCCGGAGTACTGCAGCATGTGCACGTCGACGTTGCCGAAGTCGGCGTGCACCACATCGAGGTCGACCGGCCGGGCGTCGTTCATGTTGAACATGACCGTTTCGCCGTCGTCGACGATCAGCCCGGAGTCGCCGATCGGGCCGTCCGCGGGGGCGCGCAGCGCGATGATCATCACGTCGAGGTCGCCCTTGGGCCCGCTGAGACGATGCTTGACCGAATCGGTGGTCTCGAAGAACCGATGGAAACCCAGCTTCTGCAGTTCACGCATCAGGTCGGGCACCGGGAAGTCCGGCAGCAGCACGACCGCGTCCTTGTTGACGTGCTCGCGCAGGTTCCTGGCGTCGAAGTGGTCGGCGTGCAGATGTGAGACGTAGAGATAGTCGCAGTCGCCGAGCGCGGCCCAGTCCAGGGTGCTGTTGTCCGGGAACGGAAACCACGACCCGAAATACGCCGGGTACCGCCACGGGTCACACAAGATGCTTCCGGCCTTGGTGTCGATCCGGAAACCCGCATGACCGACGCTTGTGACCTGCACGAATGCCCTTTCCCCGCGGTGTCTGCCCCTCGGCCAGCTTAACGGCAGCCAGCGCGAGCACTACGCTTGCGGCTGTGGAACCGGTGTACGGGACAGTCATTCAACTCGCGCGGATGGTGTGGCGGCTACAGGGTCTGACGTTCACCGTGACCGGGGTGGAGAACCTGCCGGTGACGGGCGGGGCCGTGGTCGCGATCAACCACACCAGCTACTTCGACTTCACGTTCGCCGGTCTTCCCGCCTACCGCCAGGGCCGTGGCCGCAAGGTGCGGTTCATGGCCAAAAAGGAAGTCTTCGACCACAAGATCGCCGGGCCGATCATGCGCAGCCTGCGCCATATCGAGGTGGACCGCGACAGCGGCGGCGAGTCATATGACCAGGCGTGCCGCAAGCTCGAAGAGGGCGAGTTGGTCGGGGTGTACCCGGAGGCCACGATCAGCCGCAGCTTCGAGATCAAGACACTGAAGTCGGGCGCCGCGCGCATGGCCATCGCCTGTGACGTGCCGATCGTCCCGCACATCGTCTGGGGCGCGCAGCGGATCTGGACCAAGGGACACCCCAAGAACCTCAGGCGCCCGAAGGTGCCGATCTCGGTGGCCGTCGGGGAACCGATCTACCCGACGCTGCCCCCGGCCGAACTGACCGCGCTGCTGCATTCGCGCATGCAACATCTGCTGGAACGGGTGCAGGACGCCTACGGCCCGCATCCGCCCGGCGAGTACTGGGTGCCGCATCGGCTCGGCGGGGGCGCGCCGACGCTGGCCGAGGCGAACCTGATGGACGCCGAGGACGCCGCCGAGAAGGCCGCGCGCCGCCAACAGACCGGACCCGCCGAGGCGCCGGGATAGCCCCGTGGAGCCGGTCTTCCGCACGCTGGAGATCGCAACGAAGGTTGCGGTCAAGCTCACCGGTACCCGGATCACCTTCCACGGCTTGGAGAACATCCCGGCGACCGGCGGCGCGGTGGTGGCTATCAACCACACCAGCTACATCGATTTTCTGCCCGCGGCGCTGGCCGCGCACTACCGCAAGCGCCGGATGCGCTTCATGATCAAGGCCGAGATGCAGGACGTGCCGGTGGTCCGCTGGCTGATCAAGCAGACCGGCACCATCCCGGTGGACCGCCAGGCCGGCGCGGGCGCCTACGCCGCGGCGGTCGAGGAGTTGCGCAACGGCGAGCTCGTCGGGGTGTACCCGGAGGCCACCATCAGCCGCAGCTTCGAGCTCAAGGAGTTCAAGACCGGCGCCGTGCGGATGGCGCTGGAGGCCCGGGCGCCGATTGTGCCGGTGATCGTGTGGGGTGCGCAGCGGTTGTGGACGAAGGACCATCCGCGGGCCTTGGGGCGCAGGAAGATTCCGGTGACCGTCGCGGTGGGTGCGCAGATCGAGCCGGTTGGTACCGTGGCTGAGCTGGGCACCACACTGCGCGCGTCCATGACCGAGCTGCTTGATCGGGTGCAGCGGGACTACCCGCATCCCGAAGGCGCCTACTGGGTACCGCGCCGGCTGGGCGGCAGCGCTCCCACACCACAGGAGGCCAAGTTGCTCGACGAGGCTGAGTTGGCCGAGCGGGCACGCAGGCGTGCGCAACGGCAGGCCGAGAGCCGCTGATGGGCACACCAGCGCTGATCGCCAGCGACGTCGACGGCACGCTGATCGACGACGCCGAGAGGGTCTCCGACCGCACCCGCGCGGTGGTGACCGCGGCCGTCGACTCGGGTGTGGAGTTCGTGCTGGCCACCGGCCGCCCGCCGCGCTGGGTGCAGCCGGTGGTGGACGCGCTCGGGTTCGCGCCGATGGCGGTGTGTGCCAACGGTTCGGTGCTCTATGACCCCGCGACCGACCGCATCGTGTCGGCGCGCACCCTGTCGACGGAGTTGCTCGCCGAACTCGCCGAGATCGCCACCCGGGTGATCCCGGGCTCCGGGCTGGCCGTCGAGCGGGTGGGGGCCAGTGCCCACGACGCCGCGACCCCGCAGTTCGTCAGCTCACCCGGCTACGAGCACGCCTGGTTGAACCCGGACAACACCGAGGTCTCGTTCGACGATCTGCTCAGCGCACCGGCCATCAAGCTGCTGGTGCGCAAGGCCGGCGCGCGAAGTGCCGACCTGGTCGCCGTGCTCGCCGAGCACATCGGTGAGCGCGCCGACCTGACCTACTCCACCGACAACGGTCTGGTCGAGGTGATGCCGCGCGGCATCAGCAAGGCCACCGGCATCGACGAACTGGCCCGACCGCTGGGCATCACCGCCGAGGAGGTGGTCAGTTTCGGCGACATGCCCAACGATGTGTCGATGCTGAAGTGGGCCGGGCTGGGTGTCGCGATGGCCCATGGCCATCCCGAGGCGCTGGCGGCCGCCGACGAGATCACCGCGACCAACAACGAGGACGGCGTCGCACGTGTTCTCGAACGCTGGTGGCCGCCGACCTGATGTCGAACGCACCGACGCAGGCCGCGCTCAGGCGGGGTTGATCGGTGGGGTGAACCGCTCCAGCTGAATCGGGATCTCGTCGGGCGCCGGTCTGGGCAGTTCCACCGGGATGCCGTCGATGACGCGGGTCACCGTGCCGTTCTCGCGGTCGAAGTTCAGCGTGCCGTGCGCGAAGTTCTGCACGATCCACAGCGGTTCGTGAATCTCGGCGCTGGTCGGCAGGCCCAACGCGCCGCGCTCGAAGCCCAGCGCGCCCCACGCCTTGTAGATCTCGCCGGTGACCGGTTCGGCGCCGGTGGACGGCGACCAGTAGATCGCGCCCCGTTCGAAGGTGACGTAGCGGGTCGGCCCCGCGCCGGTGGCCTCCGGTGAGGTCGGCGCGCCGAGCGGGCCGGCCATCCCGCCCATCGCCTCCCAGCGCGCGAAGATGGCCCCACCGCGCAGCGATTCGGCCAGGTCGGCGGGGCCGGGCGGGTCGTTGAACCGGGCCGCGATATCGCGGATGTGGTCCATCAACGCATAGGCCGCGTTGCCGGGGCATTCGGTGACGCCGACGTCGCGGTGGGTGAAGATCGCGGGCAACGCCGGGGAGGCCCCGGGTGGGAACTTGGCGAACGAACCGCCCGCCGAACTGAGCACCACGGTGCCCCGCGGGTCGACCCGGTCCAGGCCCAGCCGCCAGCCCAGCAGTCGCGCGGTGGTGCGCAACTGAATCGGCGTCGGCGGCTCCATGTCGAAGTTGCCGAGCATCGCCACGCCCCAGGTGTCATGGTTGAACCCGCCGGTGTGGGCGCCCTCCACGGCCTTGGTGATACCGCCCGCGCGGCCCTCGAAGACCTGCCCGTACTTGTCCACCAGCGCGTTGTACGCAATGTCGCACCAGCCCAGCGTGCGGGTGTGATACTCGTAGATCGACCGGACGATTCCGGCCGAGTCCTCCGGGGCGTATTCGTTGCTCCCTGCCGTGTGATGGACGATTCCGGCGCGAATTCCCTTGTCGTACTGAGGATTACCACATCTCATCGATTCATCGGCGCCCCAGCCCGCGCGGTCGATGATGTGGGGCGGCACGCCCGGCGGGGTGACCGCCGACGGCAACGGGGCGTCGACGGGCGCCTGGGGCGGGCTGATCAACACGGCGTTGATATTCTGGGCGAACGGCTGCTCGGTGTTGGCGGGCACATAGCCCAGGTCGGCTGGTTCACCGGTCGGCCCCGGGCCGGTCGGCGGCGCGTCGGCGGGTCTACTGACCGCGATCTGCACGGTGGTGGTGCGTCCGACGAACACCGGTTCGGTGCCGCGGAGTTCGGCGCCCTCGGGGCCCACGCCCTCCATGGCCTCGGCCACGTACCAGGGCCCCCACGAGCCGTCGGATTTCTTTGCCCGCACTCGGGCCGACGTGCCGGTCAGGTCCTGCGCGGTCAGCGCCACCATCGAGAACGGCGTGTCCTGGTGGATCTCGCGGACCGTCTCGCCGCCACCGAGACCGCTGAGCGCCTGTTCGGCCAGCTGCGGCGCCTGCTGTGCCGGCGCCGACGCCTCATCACCCGGCAGTCCGTCGACGGCCCACGGCAGCATCACGACCGTCGCCGCGAGCGCGGTGAAGATCATCGACGGTACGGGACGGCGGTACGGCACGGACCGATGTTACGTATGTGTCAGTTGTTACTGATGTTTCGACACGGTGCGGCGGTGCATCAATTGCGATGATGCGCAGACCCAGTGCAACGGCACCGCAGAGTCATCTCGTCATCTGCGGTGCCGTTTTGCACAGGTCTTCGGCCCTTAGGCGGGCGGCGGTGGCGGTGCCGGCAGCGGACCCGCCGGAGGTTTGACCGCCGACATGATCGCGGGCATCACCATGCCCTTGAGCAGGTCGATGGCCTGGCCGGCGCCGAGTTGGTTGGCCATGCTCGACAGTTCGCCGATGATGCCGCCGCTGCCGCTGGTGGTCGCGGCGGGCATCGTGGCCAGCGACGGGTCACCCAGGATCGGGTAGGTGCCCGCGGCCGGGTCCAATCCGATCGGTGCCGAGATCGGAACTTCGCTCGGTGCGGGCAGGCTGCCGGTGGAGATCGGCGTCAACGCGGAGTCGACACCGGCCGCCGGGGTGGTCAGCCCCGGTGTGGTCAGGCCGGGCAACTCGCCGGTGGGGCTGGTCAGCGCCGGGTTGGTCAGCGCCGGGTTGGTCAGGTCGGGGCTGGTCAGCGCCGAGTCGGTCAGCGAGGGCAGACCGGCCGCCGACGGTGCGAAGTTGGCGCCCGGCGCGTCGATCGCCGGTGCGGTGACACCCGGTGTGGCCAGACCGGGCGTCGCCACCTCGGGCGTGGTCAGCCCCGGCGTGGTGAGGCCCGGCGTGGTGAGCCCGGGGGCGGTCAAGCCCGGCGCCGTGAGACCCGGAGAGGTCAGCCCCGGGCTGGTCAGCCCGGGCGAGGCGGTCGGCCCCGACCCCGTCAGGATGCCGGTAGGCATCGGCGGCAGGTTGATCCCGAACTGCGAAAGCCCCTGCGACAGCGCGGACATCAACTCGTTGGGCAGGTCGGTGATCATCGCGGCCTGTACGAACTCACGCTTCTGTGGAGCGGGGTCGATGCTCGCGGACAGGTCGGAAACGGCGACTACGGCGGCTGGACTCGCGACTGCCAGGGCAGCGACTGCGCTCATGGCCGTCGATAGCCTGCGGCGACGTCGGTTCGGCACGGAAGTCTCCTCAATATATGGACTACAAGTGGTAGTGCTCGGTGGTCACTCGTCAGCGGTCCGGACCGGTCGTGCGCCCATCGATGCCAACGGGATTGACGGTACTGCTGTTAATACTGTGTCTAAAGTGACGATGCGGAATCGTGAGCCAATCTTGACCTGACGGGTTCCGCCCCGCGCGCCGGCCGATCGATCCGGTCCCGCGACCCGCATCAGGCAACTCGGGCGCAGCGGTCAAGGTCCGTTACCCTGGCTGCCGATGACAGCTCGTTTCGACCTCTTTGTCGTCGGTTCCGGATTCTTCGGCCTGACGATTGCCGAGCGCGTGGCCACCCAGTTGGACAAGCGTGTCCTCGTCGTCGAGCGGCGCCCGCACATCGGCGGTAACGCGTACTCCGAGGCCGAGCCGCAGACCGGCATCGAGGTGCACAAATACGGTGCGCACCTGTTCCACACGTCCAATCAGCGGGTCTGGGACTACGTGCGGCAGTTCACCGACTTCACCGGTTATCAACACCGCGTGTTCGCGATGCACAACGGGCAGGCCTACCAGTTCCCCATGGGCCTGGGCCTGGTCTCGCAGTTCTTCGGCCGCTACTTCAGCCCCGACGAGGCGCGCAGGCTGATCGCCGAACAGGCCGCCGAGATCAAGACCGAAGAGGCGCAGAACCTCGAGGAGAAGGCCATCTCGTTGATCGGCCGCCCGCTCTACGAGGCGTTCGTCAAGGGCTACACCGCCAAGCAGTGGCAGACCGATCCCAAGGAACTGCCCGCGGCCAACATCGCCCGGCTGCCGGTGCGCTACACGTTCGACAACCGCTATTTCAACGACACCTACGAGGGGCTGCCGGTCGACGGCTACACGGCGTGGTTGAAGAACATGGCCGCCGACGACCGCATCGAGGTGCGGTTGGACACCGACTGGTTCGAGGTGGCCGACGGGTTGCGCGCCGCGAGCCCCGATGCGCCGGTTGTTTATACCGGACCGCTGGACCGCTACTTCGACTACTCGGAGGGCCGGCTCGGCTGGCGCACCCTGGACTTCGAACTCGAGGTGCTCGACACCGGTGACTTCCAGGGCACCTCGGTGATGAACTACAACGACCTCGACGTGCCCTACACCCGCATCCACGAATTCCGGCACTTCCACCCCGAACGGTCCTACCCCACGGACAAGACGGTGATCATGCGGGAGTACTCGCGGTTCGCCGACGCCGACGACGAGCCCTATTATCCGATCAACACCGAAACCGACCGCGCGTTGCTGGCCGCCTACCGGGCCAAGGCCAAGGCCGAGACGGCGTCGGCGAAGGTGTTGTTCGGCGGGCGACTGGGCACCTACCAGTACCTCGACATGCACATGGCGATCGCCAGCGCACTGAATATGTACGACAACACCCTGGCTCCGCATCTTCGTGACGGCAGGCCATTGACCGACATCGGCACAGAAAGCAACAGCGCATGAGCGACATCCCGTCCGGCGCGCTCGACACCGCGGAATCGCGGGCGGTCAGCCCTCTGGCGCGCATCATCATGCCGCGGCCAGGCGAACCGCTTGATGTCCGCAAGCTCTATATAGAGGAATCCGACACCAACTCCCGTCGCGCCCATGCGCCCGACCGGACCACGCTAGAGATCGGCGCGGAGTCGGAGGTGTCGTTCGCCACCTACTTCAACGCGTTCCCGGCCAGCTACTGGCGACGTTGGTCGTCGCTGGAATCGGTCGTGTTGCGGGTCGAGTTGACCGGCAGCGCCCGCGTCGACGTGTACCGCTCCAAGGCCACCGGCGCCCGCATCACGGTCGGCGGCGCGCCGATCGCCAGCGCAGACTCGACCGAACCCGCCGCTGTCGAATTCGAGATCGATCTGACCCCCTTCGAGGACGGCGGCTGGATCTGGTTCGACATCACCACCAACAGCAACGTCAGGGTGCACAACGCCGGCTGGTATGCGCCGCGGCCCGCGCCGGGGCGGGCCAACATCGCCGTCGGCATCCCGACCTTCAACCGACCCGCCGACTGCGTCAACGCGCTGGCGGCGCTGACGTCGGATCCGTTGGTGGACGAGGTGATCGGCGCGGTGATCGTCTCCGACCAGGGCACCAAGAAAGTCAGGGACCATCCCGGTTTCGCGGAGGCGGCCGCCGCACTGGGCAACCGGCTGTCGGTGCACAACCAGCCGAACCTCGGCGGCTCCGGCGGTTACAGCCGGGTGATGTACGAGGCGCTGAAGAACACCGACTGTGAACAGATCCTGTTCATGGACGACGACATCCGCATCGAGCCAGACTCGGTGCTGCGCGCGTTGGCGATGAACCGGTTCGCCAAGTCGCCGACGCTGGTCGGCGGCCAGATGCTCAACCTGCAGGAGCCTTCGCACCTGCACGTGATGGGTGAGGTGGTCAACCGGGACAACTTCATGTGGACCAACGCGCCCAACACCGAGTACGACCACAACTTCGCGAAGTTCTCGCTCGCCGACGAGGAGCAGGACCGCAGCAGGCTGCTGCACCGCCGCGTCGACGTCGACTACAACGGCTGGTGGATGTGCATGATCCCGCGGCAGGTGGCCGAGGAGCTCGGGCAGCCGCTGCCGTTGTTCATCAAGTGGGACGACGCCGACTACGGGCTGCGGGCCGCCGAGCACGGATACGGCACCGTCACGTTGCCCGGCGCGGCGATCTGGCACATGGCGTGGAGCGACAAGGACGACGCGATCGACTGGCAGGCCTACTTCCACCTGCGCAACCGATTGGTGGTCGCCGCCATGCACTGGGACGGCAACGTCCGCGGACTGTTGGCGTCCTCGATCAAGGCGACGCTGAAACACCTACTGTGCCTGGAATATTCGACCGTCGCGATTCAGATCAGGGCGATGGAGGATTTCCTGGCCGGACCGGAGCACATCTTCTCCATCCTGGAGTCCGCGCTGCCCGAGGTGCACCGGATGCGCAAGAACTACCCCGACGCGGTGGTGCTGCCCGGAGCGACCGCGCTTCCGGCGCCGTCGGACCGCCGGCACAACAGGGTCAAGATCCCGACCGGTCCGCTCGCGATCTCGTTGAACCTCGCCCGCGGCGTGGTGAACCAACTCAAGCAGCACGACCCCGCGCACCATCACCGCCCGCAGATCAACGTCGCGACGCAGGATGCCCGGTGGTTCCTGCTGTGCCGCTACGACGGTGTGACGGTCACCACCGCCGATGGCCGCGGCGTGGTCTTCCGCCAGCGCGACCGCGCGAAAATGTTTGCGCTGCTGCGCAGTTCGATGCGTCAACACGTCAAGCTGGCTCGAAACTTCAACCGCATGCGCAAGGTGTACCGCGACGCACTGCCGGTGCTCACCAGCAAGCAGAAGTGGGAGACGGTGCTGCTAGAGGCATCGCCCAATGACTGACACCGCCCGCGGTGAGCGCGCCGCGGACCCGTTGCGGGGCGAGGAGGCCGCGCTGGTCGCCGTGCAGTCGGCGCTTGCGGACCGGCCCGGTGTGCTCACCGGCGCCCGGGCGCTGTCGCACTTCGGTGAGCACAGCATCGGGTGGCTGGCGATCTCGGCCGCCGGCGCGGTGCTGGCGCCGCGCCGGCGCAACGACTGGCTCGCGGTCGGTGTGGGTGCGTTCTGCGCCCACGCCGCCGCCGTGCTGATCAAGCGGGTGATCCGACGCGAGCGTCCGCACCACCCGGCGATCACGGTCAACGTCGGCACCCCGAGCAGGCTGAGCTTCCCCTCGGCGCACGCGACGTCGACCACCGCGGCGGCGGTACTGCTGGCCAGGGTCACCGGGCTACCGTTACCGGTGGTGCTGGTGCCGCCGATGGCCCTGTCGCGGTTGGTGCTCGGCGTGCACTATCCCAGCGATGTGCTCACCGGCGTGGCCGTCGGGGCGACCGTCGCCAAGGCGGTCAGCGTGGTCGCCGATCGGACCTCCCAGGGGGAGAGCAGCAGCCGATGAGTGTCTCGAGTGAGAGCAGTGCAGAAAGCGCGCGACAGATGAGCGACCAACAGGCACCGGACAAGGGCCCGCCGCGCAACCTGGCGACCGGGTTGGTCAAGGCCATCCGGCCACGGCAGTGGGTGAAGAACGTCCTGGTGTTCGCCGCTCCGGTGGCCGCACTCGGTGACGCCCGCTATGCCTATGACTATCGCGAAGTGCTGGTCAAGGTGCTGCTGGCGTTCGTGGTGTTCAGCCTGGCGGCCTCGTCGGTCTACCTGGTCAACGACGCCCGCGACGTCGAGGCCGACCGCGCGCATCCGACCAAACGGTTCCGGCCGATCGCCGCGGGGGTGGTTCCCGAATGGCTGGCCTACGGCGTCGCTGTGCTGCTCGGCGCCGCATCGCTGGTGATCGCGTGGCTGGTCAGCCCCAATCTGGCGCTGGTGATGGCGATTTACATCGCGATCCAACTGGCCTACTGCTTCGGTCTCAAACACCAGCCCGTCATCGACATCTGCATCGTGTCCTCGGGGTTCCTGATTCGGGCCATCGCCGGTGGCGTCGCCGCGGATGTGCCACTGTCGCAGTGGTTCCTGCTGATGATGGCGTTCGGGTCACTGTTCATGGCGGCGGGCAAGCGCTACGCCGAGCTTCAACTCGCGGAGCGTACCGGCGCCAAGATCCGCAAGTCGCTGGAGAGTTACACCAGTTCCTACCTGCGTTTCGTGTGGACGCTGTCGGCGACGTCGCTGGTGTTGTGCTACGGCCTGTGGGCCTTCGAACGCGACGATATGGGCGGCACCTCATGGTTTGTGGTGTCGATGATCCCGTTCACCATCGCCATCCTGCGCTACGCCGTCGACGTCGACGGTGGGTTGGCCGGTGAGCCGGAGGAGATCGCCTTGAAGGACCGGGTGCTGCAGTTGCTGGCATTGGCGTGGATCGGGACCATCGGTGCCGCCGTCTTCCTCGGTTGACAAGATGAGCCCGGCGGACGCCGGCGCGGGAACCTGGGTCGACGACGTCGGACGTCGGGTGGCCCGGATGCCCGCATTCCCCTACGACGCCACCGTGCGGCTGAGCCTGTGGGCCAGCGTGTTGGTGGTCGCGGTGCTGTTCGGCTGGGGCGCGTGGGAGCGGCGCTGGATCGCCGACGACGGCCTGATCGTGCTGCGCACCATCCGGAACATGTTGGCGGGCAACGGTCCTGTCTTCAACGCCGGCGAGCGGGTGGAGGCCAACACGTCGACCGTGTGGACCTACCTGGTCTATGTGGCCAGCCTTGTCGGCGCGCCGATGCGGTTGGAGTACATCGCGTTGTTCCTCGCGTTCGTGCTCAGCATCCTCGGCGTGGTGTTCGCGATGCTGGGGACCGCGCGGCTCTACGCGCCGAGCCTGCAGGGCCGTCGCGCGCTGATGCTGCCCGCCGGTGCGCTGGTCTACATCGCGGTGCCGCCCGCCCGTGACTTCGCCACCTCCGGACTGGAAAACGGTTTGGTGCTGGCCTATCTGGGCCTGTTGTGGTGGATGATGGTGTGCTGGTCGCAGACCAACCGTGGCCGTCCGGCGGCACCGGCGGCCCGTGGCGCACCGCCGACCATCCGTCGGCATCCGCTCGGGTTGGCCTCCGCACCACCGGAGCGGCCCGAAACCGTCAGCGCCGGGTTCACCGCCGCGCTGGCGTTCGTCGCGGGCCTGAGCGTGCTGGTGCGTCCCGAGTTGGCGTTGATCGGCGGCGTGGCGTTGATCATGATGTTGGTCGCGGCGCGGGGTCGGCGCCGGCGCTGGCTGATCGTGCTGGCCGGCGGACTGCTGCCGGTGGGGTACCAGATCTTCCGAATGGGCTACTACGGTCTGCTGTTTCCCGGCACCGCGTTGGCCAAGGAGGCGTCGGGGTCCAAGTGGTCGCAGGGCTTCGCCTATCTGGCCAACTTCAACCAGCCCTACCTGTTGTGGGCGCCCGCCATCCTGCTGACCGGACTCGCGGTGGTGGTGATGATCGCCCGCGGGCGCCCCTCGTGGACGCGACAGCGCGGCGAGTCGGGCCGCGGATGGCTGGTGCGGATGGTGCAAAGCCCTTCGGCTGTCGTGATTTTCATGATCGTCAGCGGGCTTCTGCAGGGGCTGTACTGGATTCGCACGGGTGGCGACTTCATGCACGGCAGGGTGCTGCTGACGCCGCTGTTCTGCGTGCTGATGCCGATCGCGGTGGTCCCGTTGGTGCTGCCCGACGGCACCCGGATGGCCCGCGGCGCGGGATACCTGTTCGTCGGGGCCACCTCGGTGTTGTGGTTGGCGGTGGCCGGTTGGGCGCTGTGGGCGGCCAACTCCCCGGGCATGGGGGCCGACGCCACCAAGGTGACCTACTCCGGAATCGTCGACGAGCGGCGGTTCTACTCGCAGGCCACCGGTCATGCGCATCCGCTGACCGCCGCGGACTATCTGGACTATCCGCGCATGCGCGCGGTTCTGGACGCGATCAACAACACCCCGGACGGCGCGCTGCTGTTGCCCGCGGGCAACTACGACCAGTGGGACGTGGTGCCCGCGATACCCCCGCCACCGGATGCGCCGGCCGGGGACGAGCGCCAAAGCGGGCCGCACACAGTCTTTTTCACCAATCTGGGCATGCTGGGAATGAATGTCGGGCTGGATGTGCGGGTCATCGACCAGATCGGACTCGCCAATCCGCTTGCCGCACACACCGAACGCCTGGAGGACGGCCGCATCGGCCACGACAAGAACCTCTTCCCGGACTGGGCGATCGCCGAGGGCCCGTTCCTCAAGGAGCCGCAGTTCATCCCGGGTTACATCAGCCCCGACTGGGTGAAGCAGGCCGAAGCGGCCCTGGAATGCCCGGCGACCGACGCGATGCTCACCTCGGTGCGGGGCCCGATGGGGCCGCGCCGGTTCCTGTCGAATCTTGTGCATGCGTACCAGTTCACGCAGTACCGGATCGATCGGGTGCCGCTCTACGAGCTGATCCGCTGCGGTCTGGCGGTGCCAGAACCCGTCGAACCCGCCGAACCGCCGTACACCGGCATGCCCGCCACCGGGCCGTAGTACGGCGTGTAACGCCGGCGGCCGCTGCGGAGATAGATAGCGCGACAGATGGCACAAGGTAATCGCCGGCCCCTGGGCGCCGTCGGACCAGACCTGATCGTGACCCCGACCCGAAAAGGAGCGACCAGGCACGATACACGTGAAATAGAAGGATCGGACCGCGGTGTGGTTGACTGCACGGGCAACGCGGCACGGTCTGAGGGGCAACTTCCGCGTGCGGCATACAACAGATGGGATAGATCAAGCATGAAGTTGGTTGGCAAGATCCGGCGTGCGGCGAGAACTCTGCCGCGCCGGCTCACGGTTGCGGCCCTAGCGGCGGCCGTGCTGCCCGGCCTCGTCAGCGCCGCCGGAGGCTCGGCGACTGCGGAGGCCTTCTCTCGACCGGGGCTTCCGGTCGAGTATTTGATGGTGCCGTCCGCGGGGATGGGACGTGATATCAAGGTCCAGTTCCAAAACGGTGGTCCCGACGCGCCGGGCGTCTACCTGCTCGACGGGCTGCGCGCCCGCGACGACTTCAACGGCTGGGACATCGAGACCGCCGCGTTCGAGTGGTACCTGGACTCCGGGCTGGCCGTGATCATGCCGGTCGGTGGCCAGTCCAGCTTCTACGCCGACTGGTACAAGCCGGCCTGCGGTGACAACGGCTGCTCCACCTACAAGTGGGAGACGTTCCTGACCCAGGAACTGCCCGCCTACCTGGCGGCCAACCACGGGGTGAACCCGAACCGCAACGCGGCGGTGGGCCTGTCGATGGCCGGTTCGGCGGCGCTGACGCTGGCGATCTACTACCCGCAGCAGTTCCAGTACGCGGCTTCGCTTTCCGGCTTCCTGAACCTCTCCGAGGGCTGGTGGCCGATGCTGGTCGGCATGTCGATGGGTGACGCCGGCGGTTACGAGTCCGAGGACATGTGGGGTCCGTCGAGCGACCCGGCATGGAAGCGCAACGACCCGATGGTCAACATGGACCGGCTGGTCGCCAACGGCACCCGGATCTGGGTGTTCTGCGGTAACGGCAAGCCGGCCGAGATCAACGGCCAGGTCGAGGGCGACAACTTCAACGCGAAGTTCCTCGAGGGGTTCACGCTGCGCACCAACGAGACGTTCCAGGAGCAGTACCTGGCCGCGGGCGGTAAGAACGGCGTGTTCAACTTCCCGCAGAGCGGCACGCACAGCTGGGGCTACTGGGGTCAGCAGCTGCAGCAGATGAAGCCCGACATCCAGCGGGTGCTGGGCGCCACCCCGCAGCCGACGACTCCCATTGCCACGGAGGCCTCGGCTCAGACAGAGGGCGGCAACTAAGCCCGCAGCAGTCAGTCCGGTCGGCGGCGGCGATCCTTCGGGGTCGCCGCCGTCGCCCGTTTCCGGCGTTCGCGGACCGCCCTTTTGCCGCTGACGCGGGCCTTCTGCTCCTATTCCCTTGCCCCATGTGATTGACTACCTCGCGCGGGGGCCAGCCGACGAGCGTGAGGTGGGGCAGTTGTTGATGCGTGGATTGTTCCGGGCGATCCTGACCGTGGTGTTGTCCGCCGGACTGTGGACCGTGACGGCGCCGACCGCCGCGGCCCAGGTCGAGACGTTGATGGTGCCGTCGGCGGCGATGGGCCGCGACATTCCGGTGGCGTTCCAGGCCGGTGGCCCGTACGCCGTCGTCCTGCTCGACGCCTTCAACGCCGCACCCGACGTGAGCAACTGGGTGACGGCGGGTAACGCCATGGACACCCTGGCGGGCACGGGCGTCTCGGTGGTCGCACCCGCCGGTGGGGCGTGGAGCATGTACACCAACTGGGAGCAGGACGGCAGCAAGCAGTGGGAGACCTTCCTCGCTGACGAGCTGCCCAACTGGCTGGCCGCCAACAAGGGTCTAGCGCCCGGCGGGCACGGCATCGTCGGCGCCGCACAGGGCGGCTACGGCGCCATGGCGATGGCGACGTTCCACCCCAACCGCTACCGCTTCGCGGGCTCGCTGTCGGGCTTTCTGACGCCGGAACGCACCGGGGTCGACGGCGCCATCACCGCCGGACTGCAGCAATACGGCGGCGTCGACACCCGCAACATGTGGGGTATGCCACAGCTGGGTCGGTGGAAGTGGCACTCCCCGAACGCGCACGTGCAGTTGCTCTCCGACAACAACACCCGGCTGTGGGTCTGGAGCGGGCCCGCCGGCGGCTGCACCGATCCCGCCGCGATGATCGGCTACTGCGACATCGCGCAGGGCACCAACCGCGAGTTCTACCAGCACTATCGCTCGGTCGGCGGCCACAACGGCCACTTCGACTTCCCGACCAGCGGCAACCACGACTGGGGCAGCTGGAGCGCGCAGTTGGGCGCGATGAAGGGCGAACTGGCGGCCACGCTCAAATAGCCGACCGCGCGCTCAGCTAACCAGGCCGCGGGTTGTCGAGCCGGTGCGCCGGTACCTTGGAGGCGTGCAACGCGCGGTTCGGCTGGTGGCCGGTGCGGCCCCGATGTCGGGTTGGTCGGCATCGGGCTGGTTGACGGCGCTTCTTCTCGCGGCGCTGCCGGTCTCGCTGACCGGGTGCTCGACCGACGACATGATGGCGACCATGGGCATGCCGACCTCGGAGACCGCGCCCGCGCACGGTCAGTCCGGGGCGGCCCCGCCGGGGCCGCTGCACGCCGACGGGCATTCCAATGCGCTCCTGCTCACCGACCGGCAGCGCGCCTACCTGGACGCGTTGAGCTCCGCCGGGGTGAAACCCTCCAGCGATCTGCGGGCGCTGTCGATCGGCTCCTACGTGTGTCACGCGCGCGTCGCCAAGAAGGACGAACAGGCGGTGTGGGATTCGGTGCGGCCGCACGTGCGCAGTGATTTCGACAGTCTCAGCCTCAGCGCGGCGGGCCCGTCGGCCGCGGACGTCGACGCCGCCACCGCCGACTACATTCGGATCGCGACCACACAACTCTGTTGATTCACCCGGCGGACCCCTCTTGAGCCAGGAGCCCGGAAGGAAGCATGGCAACTAACAATCGGCGGAATCGCCACCGCATTCTCGCGCTCACCGCGGCCGCGGCGGTGGCGCTCGTTGTGGTGTTGGTCCTGGCGTTCGTGATGCTGTGGCCGCGGATGCCCGACACGCCGCCGGGCGGCGAGCCGCCGAGCGCCGCACCCGGCGCGATACCCCCGAAGAAGCCGCGCCCGGAGTTCCAGGACGCGAGCTGCCCGGACGTCCAGTTGGTGTCGGTGCCCGGCACCTGGGAGTCGTCGCCGCAACTCGATCCGTTCAACCCGACCCAGTTCCCGATCGCGCTGCTGCTCAACGTCACCAACCCGCTGAGCCAGCAGGTGGAGAACAGCCGGCTGGAGGTGTACACCGTCCCCTACACCGCGCAGTTCCAGAACCCACTGGCGGCCGGCGACAAGCAGATGCCCTACAACCAGAGTCGCGCCGAGGGGTTCGCGGCGACCGTGCGGGCGATGACGGACATGAACAACCGCTGCCCGCTGACCAGCTACGTGCTGATCGGCTTCTCGCAGGGCGCGGTGATCGCAGGCGACGTCGCCAGCGACATCGGCAACGGCCGCGGACCGGTCGAGGAGGATCTGGTGCTCGGTGTGGCGTTGATCGCCGACGGCCGCCGGCAGGCCGGGGTGGGCCAGGACGTCGGGCCCGTTCCCGCGGGGCAGGGCGCCGAGATCACGCTGGACGAGGTTCCGCTGCTCGACTCGTTCGGTCTGGACATGACCGGCCCGCGCCCCGGTGGCTTCGGAATGCTCAACAATCGGGTCTTCGAGATCTGCGCGACCGGCGACCTGATCTGTTCGGCGCCCGAGTCGGCGTTCAACATCACCCAGTTGCCCAAGACGCTCGAGGTGCTCAGTGGCGGGGCCGGCCAACCGATCCACGCCATGTACGCCACGCCGCAATTCTGGAATCTGGACGGCCAGTCGGCCACGCAGTGGACACTGAATTGGGCACGGCAGGTGATCGATAACGCCCCGCGTCCAAAACATGGCTGACCCGTGACCGGACCGATTTGGCCCGCGCCTGGCGGTCACCTAACATTAAGAGAAAACTAAGAGCGGCAACCGAAGGCCGTGGTACCCCACCCCGGTACGATCTTGGGGTTTGGGGTTTCGCGCCGGACACGGATCGCGACCTCTCGTGGTCACGAATTCAAAGACTTGCGCTGATGCGTGTGGGTCTGACAGGAGTATGAGATGGGGTTCCATAACCCGTTCATCAAGGACGGACTGATCAAGTTCCCGGACAACGGCAGCCTGGTCAAGCACGTCGAACGATGGGCCAAGGTGCGTGGAGACAAGCTCGCCTACCGCTTCATTGACTTCTCGACCGAGCGTGACGGCGTCGAACGCGACCTGCGCTGGGCCGATTTCAGCACGCGTAACCGGGCCGTGGGCGCCCGCCTGCAGCAGGTCACCGAACCCGGCGACCGCGTCGCGATCCTGTGCCCGCAGAACCTGGAATACCTGGTCGCGTTCTTCGGCACGCTGTACTCCGGGCGCATCGCCGTGCCGCTGTTCGACCCGAACGAACCCGGCCACGTCGGCCGTCTGCACGCCGTGCTCGACGACTGCCGGCCGTCGGCGATCCTGACCACCACCGACGCCGCCGAGGGGGTGCGCAAGTTCTTCCGCACCCGGCCCGCCAAGGACCGCCCCCGCGTCATCGCCGTCGACGCGGTGCCCGACGAGGTCGGCGCCACCTGGGCGCCCGTCGACGTGCAGCACGACACCATCGCCTACCTGCAGTACACGTCGGGTTCGACCCGCATCCCGACGGGTGTGCAGATCACCCATCTGAACCTGGCCACCAACGTGGTGCAGGTGATCGAGGCGCTCGACGGTGAGGAAGGCGACCGGGGCGTGTCCTGGCTGCCGTTCTTCCATGACATGGGCCTGATCACGGTGCTGCTGCCGACGGTGATCGGGCACTACATCTCGTTCATGACCCCGGCCGCGTTCGTCCGCAGGCCCGGCCGCTGGATCCGCGAGATGGCGCGCAAGGAGGGCGACGACGACGGCGGCGTCATCTCGGTCGCCCCGAACTTCGCCTTCGACCACGCCGCCGCGCGCGGGGTGCCCAAAGACGGCGAACCGCCGCTGGATCTCTCCAACATCAAGTGCATCCTCAACGGCAGCGAGCCGATCTCGGCGGCCACCGTGCGCAGGTTCAACGAGGCATTCGGCCCCTATGGCTTCAAACCGCAGGCGATCAAGCCGTCCTACGGTTTGGCCGAGGCGACGCTGTTCGTGTCCACCACCCCGATGGACGCCGAGCCCCGGATCGTCTACGTCGACCGCGACGAACTGAACAACCATCGGTTCGTCGAGGTGCCCGAGGATTCACCGAAGGCGGTCGCGCAGGCCGGCGCGGGCAAGGTCGGGGTTGCGGAGTGGGCGGTGATCGTCGACAACGAAACGGCCACCGAGCTTCCCGACGGCCAGATCGGCGAGATCTGGATCAGCGGCCAGAACATGGGCACCGGTTATTGGGGTAAGCCCGAGCAGACGATCGCCACCTTCCAGAACATCCTCAAATCCCGCACCAACCCGTCACACGCCGAAGGCGCGCCCGACGACGCCACCTGGGTGCGCACCGGCGACCTGGGTGCCTACCACGACGGTGAGCTCTACATCACCGGGCGCACAAAGGATCTGGTGATCATCGACGGCCGAAACCACTACCCGCAGGACCTCGAGTACTCGGCGCAGGAGGCCACCAAGGCGCTGCGCACCGGGTTCGTCGCCGCGTTCTCGGTGCCCGCCAACCAGCTGCCCGACGAGGTGTTCGCCGACGCCCACTCGGGGCTCAAGCGCGATGCGGGCGACACCTCCGAGCAGTTGGTGATCGTCGGCGAGCGGGCGCCGGGCGCCCACAAGCTCGACATGGGCCCGATCGTCGACGACATCCGGGCCGCGATCGCGGTGCGGCACGGTGTGACCGTGCGTGACGTACTGCTGACCCCGGCGGGCGCGATCCCGCGCACCTCCAGCGGCAAGATCGGCAGGCGCGCCTGCCGCGCGGCCTACCTCGACGGCAGTCTGCGGAGCGGGAAGGTCGCAAACGCGTTCCCCGACGAGACTGACTGACAGCAATCGACTGGAATATGGCTGACACACAGGACAATCCGCCCGAGCCCCAGACCCCGGAGTTCCCCCTCGCCCAGGGCCAGGAGCCCCCCACCCCGGCTTCCGGTGCCGCGGCCAGGGCCGGCAACGACATGACGGTCGCCGAGATGCGTGAGTGGCTGCGCAACTGGATCGCCGAGGCCACCGGCCAATCACCGGCCGCCATCAACGATTCCACACCGATGGTCGAACTGGGCCTGTCCTCGCGTGATGCGGTGGCGATGGCCAGCGACATCGAGGACCTCACCGGCGTGACGCTGACGGCCACGGTGGCGTTCCGCCATCCGACCATCGAATCGCTGGCGACGGTGATCATCGAGGGCGAGCCGGAACTCGAGCACGCCGACGAGGACGAGATTTGGAGCCGCGACGACTCGGCGCCTAGGGACATCGCGATCGTGGGCATCGCCACCCGCTTCCCGGGCGACCTGAACACCCCCGAGCAGACGTGGCAGGCCCTTCTCGAGGGCTTCGACGCGATCACCGACCTGCCGGAGGGGCGCTGGGAGGAGTTCCTGGGCGAGCCACGCATCGCCGAGCGCGTCGACAAGGCCCGCACCCGCGGCGGCTACCTGTCCGACATCAAGGGCTTCGACGCCGAGTTCTTCGCGCTGTCGAAGATGGAGGCCGACAACCTCGACCCGCAGCAGCGGATGGCGCTCGAATTGACCTGGGAGGCTTTGGAACACGCGCGCATCCCGGCGTCGAGCCTGCGGGGCGGCAACGTCGGGGTCTACCTCGGCAGCTCGCTGAACGACTACAGCTTCTTGGCGATGTCCGACCCGTCGATCGCCCACCCCTACGCGATCACCGGCACCGCCAGTTCGATCATCGCCAACCGGGTGTCCTATTTCTTCGACTTCCGCGGGCCGTCGGTGGCCATCGACACCGCGTGCTCGTCGTCGCTGGTCGCCGCCCATCAGGGTGTGCAGGCGCTGCGGGCGGGCGAGGCCGACGTGGCGATCGTCGGTGGTGTGAACGCGTTGATCACGCCCCTGGTGACGGTCGGCTTCGACGAGGTCGGCGGGGTGCTGGCCCCGGACGGCCGGATCAAGTCGTTCTCCGCCGACGCCGACGGCTACGCCCGCTCCGAGGGCGGCGGGGTGCTGGTGCTCAAGCGGGTGGCCGACGCGCGCCGTGACGGCGACGAGATCATCGCGGTCATCGCGGGCAGTGCGGTCAACCACGACGGCCGGTCCAACGGTCTGCTGGCGCCGAACCCGGATGCGCAGGCCGAGGTGCTGCGCAAGGCCTACAAGGACGCCGGCATCAACCCGCGCGATGTCGACTACATCGAGGCGCACGGCACCGGCACCATCCTGGGCGACCCGATCGAGGCCGACGCGCTGGGACGGGTCGTCGGCAGAGGCAGGTCGCCCGACCGGCCCGCGCTGCTGGGTGCGGTGAAATCCAATGTGGGACACCTGGAGTCGGCCGCCGGCGCGGCCAGCCTGGCCAAGATGGCGCTGGCGCTCAAGAACGACAAGATCCCGCCGTCGATCAACTACTCCGGCCCCAACCCGTACATCGACTTCGACGGTGTGCACCTGAAGGTCGCCGACACCGTCACCGACTGGCCCCGCTACAGCGGACATGCGATCGCCGGCGTGTCCGGGTTCGGCTTCGGCGGCGCCAACGCCCATCTCGTGCTGCGTGAGGTGCTGCCGTCCGACCTCGTCGAGCCAGAACCGCAGCCCGAACCCGAACCGCAGCAGGCGGGTCCGTCGGAGGCCAACGCCGTCTATGTCGGCGGGGTGCGGATGGACGAGTACGGCGAGTTCCTCGATGAGGACGCTGACGATGACGACGGGCTGGATCGGCCCGCGGCGGCGCTCGACGAGGAGCCGGAACTGCCGGGTCTCACCGACGAGGCGCTGCGGCTGCTGGAGGTGGCCCGCGAAGAGCTGGAGGCCTCCGAGCAATCGGCCCCTGTTGTACCGCTGGCGGTTTCGGGGTTCCTGACGTCACGCAAGAAGGCGACCGCCGCCGAACTGGCCGACTGGATCGACAGCCCGGAGGGGCGCGCGTCGTCGCTGGAGTCGATCGGTCGCGCGCTGTCGCGACGCAACCACGGCCGTTCCCGCGCGGTGGTGCTCGCCCATGACCACGACGAGGCGATCAAGGGCCTGCGCGCGGTCGCCGAGGGTAAGCAGAACCCGAATGTGTTCAGCGCCGACGGCCCGGTCACCAACGGGCCGGTGTGGGTGCTGGCCGGTTTCGGTGCGCAGCACCGCAAGATGGCCAAGAGCCTGTACCTGCGCAACGAGGTCTTCGCCGAGTGGATCAACAAAGTTGATTCGCTGGTGCAGGACGAGCGCGGCTACTCGATCGTCGAGTTGATTCTCGACGACGCGCAGGACTACGGCATCGAGACCACGCAGATCACGATCTTCGCGATCCAGATCGCCCTCGGCGAGTTGCTCAAGCACCACGGTGCGAAACCCGCTGCGGTGGTGGGGCAATCCCTCGGGGAGGCCGCGGCGGCGTACTTCGCCGGCGGGCTGTCGCTGGCCGACGCCACCCGCACCATCTGCTCTCGCTCGCATTTGATGGGTGAGGGCGAGGCCATGCTGTTCGGCGAGTGGATCCGGTTGATGGCTCTGGTGGAGTACTCCCCCGAGGAGATCGAGACGGTGTTCGCCGACTTCACCGATCTCGAGGTGTGCGTCTACGCCGCCCCGACCCAGACCGTCATCGGCGGCCCGCCCGAGCAGGTCGACGCGATCATCGCCAGGGCCGAATCGGAGGGCAAGTTCGCCCGCAAGTTCCAGACCAAGGGCGCCAGCCACACCTCGCAGATGGATCCGCTGCTGGGCGAACTGGCCGCCGAACTGCAGGGCATCGAGGCCAAACCGCTGACCATCGGCTACTTTTCGACCGTTCACGAGGGTCGCTACATCCGACCCGGCGAGACGATCCACGACGTGGACTACTGGAAGAAGGGGCTGCGACACAGCGTCTACTTCACCCACGGCATCCGCAACGCCGTCGACAACGGTCACACCACGTTCCTCGAACTGGCGCCCAATCCGGTGGCGCTGATGCAGGTGGGCCTGACGACGGCCGCCGCGGGCCTGCACGACGCGCAGTTGATCGCGACGCTGGCGCGCAAGCAGGACGAGGTCGACTCGATGACCGTCGCGATGGCGCAGCTCTACGTGCACGGCCACGATCTGGACTTCCGCACGCTGTTCGGCAAGGGAGAGTTCGCCGACATTCCGCCGACTCGGTTCCGGCGTAAGCCGCACTGGCTGGATGCCAGGTTCACCGGGGACAGCTCGATGATGATGCCCGGCAACCACGTCGCGATGCCCGACGGCAGGCACGTCTGGGAGTTCGCGCCCAAGGGACAACCCGACCTCGCTGCGCTGGTGAAAGCCGCTGCCGCGCAGGTTCTTCCCGGCGCCAAGTTGATGGCTTCCGAACAGCGCGCGGTACCCGGCGAGGGCGCCCGGCTGGTGACCACGCTGACGCGGCACCCGGGCGGCGCCAGCGTTCAGGTGCACGCCCGCATCGAGGAATCCTTCACGCTGGTCTACGACGCGTTGGTGGCCCGCGACGGTGCCGCCGCGGCGTTGCCGACGGCCGTCGGTGCCGCGACGGTGGCCGAGCAGGTCTCGACGGGTCCGGCGCCCGTCGAGGACGACGCCGAGGCGGAGATCCTGCAGGACAACCTGGCGGCCGGCGCCGGGCTGGCCGCCGGCTTCGCCAAGTGGTCACCGGACTCGGGTGAGACGGTGCACGATCGGCTGGCCGCGATCGTCGGTGGCGCAATGGGTTACGAGCCCGAGGACCTGCCGTGGGAGGTTCCGCTCATCGAGCTCGGGCTCGACTCGCTGATGGCGGTGCGGATCAAGAACCGCGTCGAGTACGACTTCGACCTGCCGCCGATCCAGCTCACCGCGGTGCGCGACGCCAACCTGTACGCCGTCGAGAAGTTGATCCAGTACGCGATCGAGCACCGCGACGAGGTGGACCAACTCGCTGAGCACCAGAAGACCAAGACGGCCGAGGAGATCGCCGCCGAGCAGGCCGAGTTGATGGGCGGCGCGTCGACGGCCGCCGAACTCGAGCAGGTGCTGGCCGAGAAGACCGCCGCCGCACCGGATCTGACCAGCGCGGGTACCGCCACCGCCGCCGACATCCCGCCGGCGGCGCCGGACATGGCGGTTCCCCCGCCGCCGACCGACCCGTCTGGTCCCACCCCCGCCGACCCGAAGTCGGCGGCAGGCATCGCCGCCCAGGTGCTCAGCCAGGAGGCGGTCACCGAGGCGCTGGGCGCCGACGTCCCACCCCGCGACGCCTCCGAGCGTGTGACGTTCGCGACGTGGGCGATCGTCACCGGTAAGTCGCCGGGCGGCATCTTCAACGAGTTGCCCGCCGTCGACGACGCGACCGCCGCCACGATCGCCGAACGGCTGTCCGAACGCGCCGAGGGCACCATCACCGCCGACGAGGTCAAGTCGGCGAAGACCATCGAGGAACTCGGCGAGACGGTGCGTCAGCACCTGGAAGCCGGCAAGGTCGACGGCTTCGTGCGGGTGATCCGGGCCAGGCCGGAAGGCCCGGCGGGTGCGGCCAAGGTGCCGGTGTTCGTGTTCCACGCCGCGGGCGGGTCGACGGTGGTCTACGAGCCGCTGCTCAAACGGCTGCCGCCGGACACCCCGATGTACGGCATCGAGCGCGTGGAGGGTTCCATCGAGGAGCGGGCCCGCGAGTACGTGCCGAAGCTGATGGAGATCCAGGGCAACGGCCCGTTCGTGCTGGCCGGCTGGTCTCTCGGTGGCGTGCTCGCCTACGCGTGCGCGATCGGGTTGAAGAAGGCGGGCGCCGACGTGCGGTTCGTCGGCCTCATCGACGCGGTGCGCCCCGGCGAGGAGATTCCGCAGACCAAGGAGGAGACCCGCGCCCGGTGGGACCGCTACGCCCGGTTCGCCGAGCGCACGTTCAACGTGGAGGTGCCCGAGATCCCCTACGAGCAGCTGGAGGAACTCGACGACGAGGGGCAGGTGAGGTTTGTGCTGGATGCCGTAGCGGCCAGCGGCGTGCAGATCCCCGGCGGCATCATCGAGCACCAACGCACGTCGTATCTGGATCAGCGGGCCATCGACACCGCCGAGATCCAGCCGTACGACGGCAAGGTCACGCTCTACATGGCCGACCGCTACCACGACGACGCGATCTACTTCGAGCCGCGCTACGCCACCCGCAAGCCCGACGGGGGCTGGGGCGAGTTCGTCTCCGAACTGGAGGTCGTGCACATCGGGGGTGAGCACATCCAGGCGATCGACGAGCCGTACATTGCGAAGGTGGGAGCACACATGAGTGAAGCGCTCAACCGGATCGAGGGTGAGGAGCCGCAGGCGAAGTGACCACCGAGATGTCGTCCGCCCCGCGCCCGAGGACCACCGCCGAGCTGCTGGCCGAGCTCCGCGAAAAGCTGGAGCAGGCGAAGGAACCCGGCGGTGAGAAGGCGATCGCCAAGCGGGCGAAGAAGGGCATTCCCAGCGCCCGTGAGCGGATCCACGCGTTGCTGGACCCGGGTAGCTTTCTGGAGATCGGCGCGCTGTGCAAGACCCCGGGCGACCCCAACGCGCTGTTCGGCGACGGTGTGGTCACCGGACACGGCAGGATCAACGGCAGGCCGGTCGGGGTGTTCAGCCACGACCAGACCGTCTTCCAGGGTTCGGTCGGCGAGATGTTCGGTCGCAAGGTCGCCAAGCTGATGGAGTGGGTGGCGATGGTCGGCTGCCCGATCATCGGCATCAACGACTCCGCGGGGGCGCGCATCCAGGACGCGGTCACCTCGCTGGCGTGGTACGCCGAACTCGGCCGTCGGCACGAATTGTTGCGCGGACTGGTTCCGGAGATTTCCATCATTCTCGGTAAATGCGCTGGCGGAGCGGTGTATTCACCGATCCAGACCGACCTGATCGTGGCCGTGCGCGATCAGGGCTACATGTTCGTCACCGGCCCGGACGTCATCAAGGACGTCACGGGTGAGGATGTGTCGCTCGACGAACTCGGCGGCGCCGACGCCCAGGCCCGCTACGGCAACATCCATCAGGTGGTCGAAGACGAGGCCGCGGCGTTCCAGTACGTCCGCGACTACCTGAGCTTCCTGCCTCCCAACACCTTCGACGATCCGCCGATTGTCAACCCTGGCCTGGAGTCCGAACTCACTCCGCACGACTACGAACTCGACTCGATCGTGCCGGACTCCGACAACATGGCCTACGACATGCAGGAGATCCTGCTGCGCATCTTCGACGACGGCGACGTCTTCGAGGTCGCCGAGCAGCAGGGCCCGGCGATCATCACCGCGTTCGCCCGGGTCGACGGCCGCCCCGTCGGGGTGATCGCCAACCAGCCGATGGTGCTGTCCGGGGCGATCGACAACGAGGCCTCCGACAAGGCCGCGCGGTTCATCCGGTTCTGCGACTCCTACAACCTGCCACTGGTTTTCGTCGTCGATACCCCGGGCTTCATGCCCGGTGTCGAACAGGAGAAGGGCGGCATCATCAAACGCGGCGGCCGGTTCCTCAATGCCGTCGTCGAGGCCGACGTGCCGAAGGTGACGATCACCATCCGCAAGTCCTACGGCGGTGCGTACGCGGTGATGGGATCCAAGCAATTGTCGGCCGACCTGAACTACGCCTGGCCGACCGCGCGCATCGCGGTGATCGGTGCCGAGGGGGCCGCGCAGCTGCTGATGAAGCGGTTCCCCGACCCCAATGCGCCTGAGGCCCAAGAGGTCAAGCGCCAGTTCATCGAGGGCTACAACCTCAACATGGCCACGCCGTGGATCGCCGCCGAGCGCGGGTTCATCGACGCGGTCATCCAGCCCCACGAGACGCGGCTGCTGCTGCGCAAATCGCTGAGGCTGTTGCGTGACAAGCAGATCGACCGCGTGCAACGCAAACACGGCCTGACGCCCATCTAAGCTCTCGGGTCACACCCGCGATGGTGGCGGCGTAGACCGTCAGATCGACGGGAAGTCCAGCCAGTCGTCGACCATGAAGGCATCCCCGCGGGCGACCACCGTCGCGCCGCCCGGTCCGGGATAGTGGGCGGGGATCACCGCGGCCCGCCGCCGCGACGCCTCGGTGAGCACCCGTTTACGCGACACCGCCGCCGCATCGAAATCCTCGTCCCAGGCGCACGGATCGTCGGGCCGGGCAATCTGGATGGGGCAGTGGGTCAGATCGCCGACGAACACCGCCGGCTTGCCCGCGTCCAGCCACACCACCGACGACCCGGGTGTGTGCCCCGGTGCCGGACGCAGCCACAGTCCGTCGCTGACCTGGTGGTCGCCCGACCACAACTCGACCTGGTCATCGACGGGAGACACGCTGTCGGCGAACACCGTTCGGACATGGTCCTGGTTCGACTGTTGCTCTTCGGTGTGCGGGGTCGACGCCTGCACCGGTCCGTCCGGCGCGAAGTGACGGTAGTCCGCCTCGGGCATCAGGTAACGCGCGTTCGGGAACGTCGGCACCCAACAGTCACCGTCGCGCTTGGTGTTCCAGCCGACGTGATCGAAGTGCAGATGGGTGTTGACGACCACGTCGACGGTGTCGGGATCGAAACCGGCGTCGCGAAGAGTGGTCAGAAAGCCGGTTTGGAGTTGATGTAATACGGCCATCCGCGGACGCGTCTTGTCGTTACCGGCGCCGGTGTCGACCAGAACGGTCAGCCCGTCGACCTCGATCACCCAGATCTGCATCGCGACACGCCAACCCGCCTCGGTCCAGAACGTCGGCGAGAACTCGTCGGTGTTCTCGCGCCAGGCCGCGGCGGGTGTGCGCGGAAGTATCCCCGTCGGCAGGTTGTCGACCTGCATCTCGACGACGCGGGTCAGTGTCGCGTTGCCGAGCCGGATCCGGTCCACCGGTTCAGACTAAGCGACCCCGACGCATCGACGAGGGTGCGCAAACTCGGTTGGCTGACCGGCGTGTCGCCCTCAAACACGCACGCTCGCGCCAAAGGGAGGGGAAGGTCAGGGCTTGATTCGAATGTGGCCGGGGGAGTAAAGCCCGCTGTGGGTGGTGCTGCCCAGCTCCAAGGTGGCCGGCGTGGCATCCGCGGCCTCGGGGGTCATTTCGAACCTGCGCAACGATCCCCAGTCACGGCCCCAGTCCTGCGACAGATAGGTCGCCATCACGTGCTGGCGCATCAGCAGGTCGGTGATGCCGAGCAGCCCGCCGTTCAGGCCGTCCTGCCAGGTGTCGGTGTCCTTGCGTTTGGCGTTGTAGTCCGGCGTGATGCGGAACTTCGGAATGTCGGTGACGCCGTTGGCGTGCAGCATCGGCTGTTGACACGGGAACGCGAGCCCGACCGCCCAGTCCATCAGCACCGGCTGCTCGGAGCCGACGTACTCCTGCACCGACCGCAACTCCGGCACCCGCGGGGGCGTGACCGCCAGCCAATCCCCGGGGGTCAGCGAAAGATCCTCGGCCACAACGCGGACCGCAATCGCGTCGGCGGGAATCTGGTCGCGCGGGAAGCGCAGGTTGCGCCACGACGGGATGGGCCCGAGGTCATAGGGCACCAGCCGGCCCGCCGCCACCGGCGCGCCGTCGGGACCGGGCAGGGCATATTCGAGTTCCACGGTCTGGCCCTCGGTCCTGCCGTTGAACACGCTGTCGCCGGTGATCGAGCCCGCGGCGGTGACGACGACCAGCGGATGGCCGTCGTCGGGCTCGGGCAGCCGGTACCACGCCGAGGTCAGCCGGCTCTGCTCCTGCGCCGCGCCTTCGATGTAACTGCCTGCCAGCGGCACGGTCTGCGGGTCCAGACCGTAGGGCAGCGGCACCGTCGACCCGTTCACCCCGGGCGTCTTGCGCTTGGTCGGTTGGTCCCAGTCGTAGTCGGTGCCCGGCATCGGCAGGTTCATCCGAATCGCCTCGGCGACAATCTTCTCCGGCACACCGTCGGGCGTGAAACCGGTCGGGTCCACCCCGCCCAGCGGGCCCAGCGGCCCGTAGTCGCCCGGCAGTGCGGTCAGGAAACCGTCGTTGGGGTCGGGCTCGACCAGTACGTCGTCGGCCAGACCGCAGCCGCCGGTTAACGCGCGCAGGTTCGCCGACGCGTTGGAGTAGGTCGGGTACTGGCGGACCACCCCGGCCAGCATCGACCCCACGAACACCAGCACCATGAACCCGGCGGCCACCGGGATGGGTGCCGCCGTCAGCGCGTGGGTGATGCGGCCCTGGCCGCTGGTGCGCGGGGCGAAGTGCAGCCACACCGCGTAGATCAGGGCCGCCGCGAACAGTGCGAAGAAGATCGTGCTGACCGTGATTCCGCCGATCGTCGGCATATCGTTGTTGAACGGGACGCCGTAGCTCGATACGTACCACCAGCCGTTGGTGGTCGCGAAGCACAACGCGAGCAGGAACAGCACCGCGGCCACCACCGCCATCCGGTTGCGCGACCACCGCAGCACCGCCGGCGAGACCAGCACCGTGGCCAGCGCCGCCATCGCCGCGCCCACCGCCGCGAACAACCCGAAGTGGTGCACCCACTTGGTCGGGGTGAACATCAGGAAGAACACCGTGCCGAACAGGATGCCGATCAGCCGCCACGCCGGCCCGCGCGCCACACCGGGAATCCGCTTGCGGCGCAACATGATGAACATCGCCACGAACAGTGACAGCGCGGTGATCAGGAACCCGAACCGGCGCGACAGCGAGCCGTCCACGGTCGGCAGGATCAGGTAGTAGTAGCGCAGATTTTCGGTGTACCACTCCTGGTTCGGGCCGATGTCGGTGCGAATCCGGGTGGCTTCCAACACCGTCGCGAACGTCTGGTCGGCGAACACCACGGTGAGCACGACGGTGCCGATGGCCAGCAGCGGCGCGACCAGCGGCCAGATCCCCACGAGGTGACGGCGGCTCACCAGGATCCGCAGCAGCGGGCGGCCGCCGGCCAGCAGCGCGGCGACGGCGATCAGCCCGGTGGGCTGGATGCCCAACGTGAACGCGGCCGTCACGACGGCCAACGCCGCAGGGGTCATTCGGCCCGAGATGATCGCCCGTTCGATGAGCACATAGGTGATCAGCGCGCCCACGGCGATGATCGGTTCGGGCCGCAGCCCGTTGTTGAACGGCATCCAGGCCGCCAGCAGCACCAGCCCCGCAGCCCACATCGCCGGCCTGCTGGACGCCACCGCGGGCCCCAACCGGGGCAGCACCTCCCGCGACAGCAGCAGCCAGCTGACCAACGCCGCGGCCAGCGACGGCAACCGGATCCAGATGCTGGCGTCGCTGACCGACGTCATCAGCGCCAGCAGGTTGTAGTACCAGCCGAACGGGTCCTCCGGGCTGCCGAACCAGCGGAAGTAGTTCGACATGTAGCCCGCATGCCCGGCCACCCGCGCCATCCCCAGGATGTAGCCGTCGTCGGAAGAGTTGGCGCCGACCACATACCAGAGCAGGAAGGCGCCGACGATCGTCGCGTCGGTGCCGTCGAACCGGCGCCACCGCGCGGGGATCAACCGCTGCATCCGGCGGCCGTCGAGCCGGTCCAGCCGCCACAGCGCGAGCACCGCGATCACGGTCGCAACGATCGCCAGCACCATCGCGGCGAACTTCAAAATCGTCGGTTGCGTGGTGAACCGGGTGTCGATCTGCGCGGACACCGAAAGTCCCGGTGGCGCAGGACCGGTCAGATCGGTGAACACGCCGACCACCTGGGGGCGCAGATTCGGGTCGGCGAATCCGGTCCGTTGTTCGGTGCCGTCGGGCTTGGTCAGCCCGACGAATGTCGCGAACGTGCCGTCCTCGGAGGAGGTGATCTCGATCCGCTCACATCCGGGTGCCTCGACTCGTGCCCGAGACACGCTGGCCACCACGACGTTTCGGTCGGTGATGTCGACGCGTTCGCTGGTGACGTGGACGAACAGCCCCTGCAGCGCGGCTTGCTTGCCGTCTTTGGGCGCCGTGCCGAACACCATGCCCCCGCGGGCCGGCATCGACCGGATCACCTCGCACGGCACCGTGGCCGACATGCTCACCGGGGTCAGCGAGATCAGCGGCGCGGTGACATTGCCGAGTTGACCGCCCTGCGGCCAGTTCACATTCGCGGTGGTCTGCGTCACCGGAAGCAGCGGGGTGGCGACCGAAAGCACGAAGCCGATCAGGCCCGCGATGGTGGCCACCCAGCGGGCGATCTTCACGTCACGTGTCATGGCAGCGCCCTGATCGGTCCGTTACGGCTCCAGCCGAACACCCGCGCCGTGCCCTGCTCGACGGCCGCGTCGGGGGCTTCATCGGCGGGCACCACGCGGTGGTAGCGCTCGATGGAGCCCCAGTCGCGGTACCAGTCGCCGCGCAGATAGGTCGGGACGGTGGAGGTGCGCAGCAACGCCTGGATGAACAGGAACGGCCCGCCGTCCTGGGCCGACTGCCACATGTTCGACGACGACACCACCTGCTTGAAGTTGGGCAGGACACGGTATTCGGGCAACTCGGCGACGCCGAGGTGCTGGGAGAACGGCCGCTGACACGGGAAGTTCGCGGCGGTGGCGATGTCCATCAGCACCGGGGTCTGCGAACCCAGGAACTGCTGCGCGGTCTGCAATACCGGCGCCCGCGGCGGGGTGAAGGCGAACCACTGGTCCTCGGACAGGTTGGGGTCGTCGGCGACGATACGCGCCACGTTGGCCTCCGGCGGCGCCCACGCCAGCGGGAAACGCAGGTTGCGCCAGGCCTTCTGGGGGAAGATGTCGATCGGCTGCACCTCACCGAGCGCCTGATAGCTGCCGTCCGGATGATGCACGCCCCACTGCAGTTTGAGCGACTGGCCGTAGTTGAACGAGCCGTCCTCCTCGTAGTACCAGATGGCGCCCG
Source organism: Mycolicibacterium sp. XJ1819 (assembly GCF_053483675.1). Taxonomy (NCBI): domain Bacteria; kingdom Bacillati; phylum Actinomycetota; class Actinomycetes; order Mycobacteriales; family Mycobacteriaceae; genus Mycobacterium; species Mycolicibacterium sp. XJ1819. The sequence goes on from NZ_JBEFST010000007.1 coordinate 208,650, forward strand.
CGGCGGCGACGGTCACCAACGGGCGGTCGGGGGTGCGGGGCGGCAGTTGGTACCACGCCGAGGTCACCTTGGCGGCGACGGTGTTCTCGTCGTAGCTGCCCATCACCGGGGTGCGCGCCGGATCGAGCCCGAACGGAAGAAAGACGCGCGAGCCGTTGACGCCTTCCGGGCCGTAGCCGCCGCCGGTGCCCGCGGCGTAACCGATCCCGACGTTGGGTTCGTTCGGTGAGCCGTCGGAGTTGACCAAACCGGGGTTCGCGGTGACGGGTTCGGCCGGTTCCAGGGTGTCGCTGACCCCGTTGGGGTGGAAGCCGACGGGATCCGCACCGCCCAGCGGACCGTACTGGCCGAACCGCTGCCCCGGAACTGGCTGCAGCAGACCGGCATTGGTGTCGGGCTCGACGAGCACGTCGTCGGCCATCGCACAACTGGTGTCGGAAAGTCCGGACTTCAACGCCGAGAGGTTGGCCTTGGCGGTGGTGTAGACCGGATAGCGCTGCGCCGCGCCCTTGGCCATCGACCCGACCTCGAGCACCACCATCACCACCGCGACCACCAGCAGCGGGGTGGACGCCAGCGCCCGGTTGCGTCGGGTGTCGGCGACCTCGGTGTGGCCTGCGTAGTCCATCCGGAAGTGCAGCCAGCCGGCCAGCAGGCCGGTGGCGATCGATGCCACCAGCAGGATGACGAATACCGGAGCCGAGCCGAGCCCCGGTACCGGGACCACGGGTTGCTTGTCGAACCACGGCACACCGTAGTTGCCGACGTAGAACCAGCCGTTGATACCCGAAGTCGCCCAGGCCAATACGAACAACAGCGCGGTCACATACAGCGCGAGGTTGCGTCGGCTGTGCAGCCCGACCCGGGCGAACGCGAACGCCGCGACCGCACCCAGCGCGCCGGCCAGCCCCGCGAAGGCGCCGAACTGCACCGCCCACTTGGTCGGGGTGAAGGTCAGCAGCAGCAGGCCCACCGCCGCCGCGCCGATCAGCCGCCAGACCGGGCCGGTGCCCGCCCCCGGCACGCCACCGCGGCGCAGCATCACCGCGAGCAGCCCGAACAGGCACAGCAACAGCACCAGCACCGCGAAGCGGCGGGTCAACGAACCGTCGACGCTGTCCTCGACGGTGAGGAAGTAGTAGCGCAGGAAGTCCTGGTACCAGGCGATGGTGGGGCCGACGACGTATTTGATGCGCGCGGACTCGGCGACGGTGGCCAGCGTCTGGTCGCGGAACACGACCACGAAGATCAGCGCCGCCGAGGCGGCCAGCGCCGCGATCGGCGCCAGCAGGCCGTCGGCCGCGCGCCGGCGCACGATGATCCGGGCGATCGCCCGCGCACCGACCAGCAGCGGGGCCACCGCGATCAGGCCCTGCGGGGCGAGCGTCGCGCTGAACACCGCGACGATCACCGCCAGCGCCGCCGGCCACAACCGGCGGGTGCCGATCGCGTTCTCCACGAGCACCCAGGTCGCGACGGCGCCGAACGCGATCAACGGTTCCGGCCGCAACCCGTTGTTGAACGGCAGCCAGGCCGCCAGAAACACCGCCCCCGCGGTCCACATCGCGACGCGGTGGTCGGCCAGCCGCCTGCCCAGCCGGGGCAGCACCCAGCGGCTCAGCAGCAGCCAGGTGCCGATCGCGGCGACGGTGGCCAGGATGCGCATCCAGACGCTCGCGGTGCTGACCGCCGCGAACTGCGCCAGCACCGACTGGTACCAGTCGAAGGGCGCCTCGGTGGCGCCGAAGTACCGGTAGTAGTTGGCGGTGTAGCCGGCCTCGTCCGAGATGCGGGCGATGGTCAGGTTGTAGCCGTCGTCCGACGACAACGCCCCGATCAGATGCCACAGCAGCAGGGTCCCGACCACGCCGATGTCGGCCAGCCACGTCGCCGGGCGCACCCGCAGGAACCGCCGCCACGCACCGGCCACCCGCCTGCCCGCGCGCCGGTCGAGCGCGGCGAGCGCGACCACCGACGCCAGCACACAGGCGACGCCGAGCACCATCACGGCGAGCTTGAGCGGTGTCGGTGCGGAGATGAACCGGGTGTCGATGTCGATGTGCGCCCACAGTCCCTCTTGTGCGGCGACCTCGAGCTCGGTGAACACCCCGGCGACCTGGGGCTTCTTCTCGGCTTCCAGGGTGCCCGCGGCGCCGGGGATACCGACGAAGTCCGCCCCGACGTCGCCGGGGTTGGCCCAGATGTGCAGGGTGCTGCAGGCTCCGGCGTCGACGGCGGCGCGGGGCGCCACCGCGGCCACCGAGTCGCGAAACGCCACCACGACGACGTCCGCGGTGGCGCGGACGAACAGCCCGTTGCGGCTGGCGTCGATGCCGGCGGGCGGCACCGTCGAGACCACCAGGCCACCCTGGGCGGGCAGCGTGGCAACGGCCTGGCACGGAATCGAGATGTCGAGGGCCTGCGGGGCGCCCGAGACCAGGGGCGCGGTGATGTCGCTGACCAGCCCGTCCGGGCCGGGCGCCTGCGGCCACTGGATGGTCGCGGTGGTCTGGGTGACCGGCAGCAGCGGAACCAGCCCGCACAGCAACACCCCGGCGATGCCGGCGACGACGGCGATCAGGCGCGCGAAACGGTGAGTCCGCTGTTCGTCGTCGTCGGGTGGCACGAGGGTCGATGGTAGGCGACGGATCTAGTGGCGCAGCGGCGCCGGGCTCCACAGGCCGCTGCGCGTCGCGGTGCCGAGGTCCAGCCGGGCCGGTTCGGCGTCGCGGTAGTACGGCGTCAGCTGCTGCAGCTCGCCCCAGTCACGGAACCAGTCGTCCTTCAGATAACTGGGCACCACGGTGGCGCGCAGCAGCAGTTCGGTGATGCCCAGCGGCCCGCCGCCCAGGTTGTCCATCACCGGGGAGTTGGCCTCGGCGCCGAACCGGTCGGGCAGGATGCGCCACTTCGGCACCTCGATGACGCCGTGGCGGTGGTCGTAGGGCCGCTGGCACGGGAAGGCCAGCCCGACCAGCCAGTCCAACAGCACCGGGTCCTGCGAACCGACCACGTCCTGCAGCGTCTGCAGCTGCGGGACCCGCGGCGGGGTCACCGCGATCCAGTGCTGCGGGTTGAGGTCGTCGTCACTGGCCACCAACCGCACCTGGGTGGCGTCCTCGGGGATCGACGCCATCGGTGCGCGCAGGTTGCGCCATGCGGGTGCGGCGCCGACGTCGCCGAACTCCACCGCGCCGCCGGCCTGGTCGGTGGCGGCCTGTTCGTCGGTGGCCCACTGCACCACCACCTCGCCGGCGTCGAAGCGGCCGGCGGCGGCCACCACCAGCAGCGGTCCGCTCTGGTCGCGCGGGGGCAGTTGGTACCACGCCGAACGTAGCTGGGCGGGCTGCTGGGTACCGCTGCGCCAACTGCCCATCACCGGCGTGGCGGCCGGGTTGAGCCGGAACGGCAGCCGGGCGCGCGAACCGTTGACACCCGCGGCGGCGGTGGTGCCGCCCTCGGTGCCCGCCTCGCTCGCACCGTCCTCACCCTCGGGGGTGTCGGCGAAGTTCGTCGCCGTGCCCGGACCGCCCATCACCTCGTCGGCCGACAGGTCCGACGGCACGCCGTTGGGGTCGAAGCCCTCGTCGGTGACGGCGCCGAGCGCGTCGCCGACCGGTGCCGCGACCGGCTGCAGCATCCCCGCGTTGGCGTCCTGTTCGACCAGGACGTCTTCGGCCATGCCGCAGGTCTGGCCCGCCAGGGCGCCGAGGTTCGACTTGCCCACACTCCAGGCCGGGTACTGGCCGATCATCGCCAGGGTCAACGACACCACCTCGAACACCACCAGAGCCCAGGTGGCGATTGCCAACGGGGCCTGGGTGATTCGTTGCCAACGACGCGGCGGTCCCGGCGGCGCCTGGTCTCGCCCGGAGAAGTGGAACCACGCGGCGACCAGCAGCGCCACCATCGACAGCCCGAGCAGGAAGGTGGTGAAGCCGAACTTGTATTCCGGGAACGCGTTGGACCACGGCACCCCGAAGTTGGAGACATACCACCAGCCGTTGACGGTCGCGAACGACAACGCCGTCACGAACAGCACCGCGGCGGCGAACACCGCGCGGTTGCGGCGCGAGCGCATCGCGACGGCGGTGACCGCGACCGCGGCCAACGCGCCGAGCGATCCGGCCAACCCGGCGAACACGCCGAAGTGGTGGGTCCACTTGGTGGGGGTGAACATCAACGCCAGAAACGAGATCACGGTGATGCCGATAATGCGCCGGCTCGGCCCCAATGCGGTGCCGGGGATCCGGTACTTGCGCAGCGACATCGCCACCGAAACCGCAAGCGCCAGAAGCAGGGTCAGCACCGCGAACCGACGCGCCACCGAACCGTCCGGGCTGCTGGTGAACAGCCTCGAATAGCGGATGTGCTCGTCGAACCAGCTCAGGCTGGGGCCGACCGCCGACTTGAAGGTGCTGGCCTGCAGTTCGCCGATCAACGTCTGGTCGCGGAAGATCAGGATGATCGTCACCGTGCACGCCGCCAGGATCGGCGCCAGCAGGGCGAGGTAGCCGAACCGCGAAGTATGCGCGGCGACAATCGTTTTCAGCGGTCCCACGGCCACCAGCAGCGCGCCGATGGCCGCGATGCCGGTGGGGCCGGAGAACAACGTGAGCGCGCCGACGATGATGGCGACCGCCACCGGCAGCAGTCGGCTGGTGGCCACCCCGCGCTCCACCGAACACCAGGTCAGCAAGATGCCGAGCGCGATGATCGGCTCGGGGCGCAGCCCGTTGTTCAGCGGCAGCCAGAACACCAGGAAGAGCCCGGCCGCCGTCCACGCCGCCGCGGTGCTGGTCTTGACCGCATGCCCGAGGCGCGGGATCACTTCGCGGCTGATCAACCACCAGCAGGCCAGCGCCATCACCAGGGTGGGCAGCCGCATCCAGACGCTGTGGGTGCTGACGTGCGCCCACATCGCGAGCAGGTCGTAGTACCAGCCGAACGGCGCCTCCGGCGTGCCGAACCACCGGTAGTAGTTGGCCATGTAGCCGGCGTTCTCCGAAACCCTGGCCATCGTCAGGATGTAGCCGTCGTCGGCGGTGTTCGCGCCGACGAAGTGCCACCACACCAGGACCGCGGTGACCACCCCGTCCAGCGGTGTCAGCGACCACCAGCGCCGCGGTAGGAAGCGTTTGACCTTGCGCCCGTCGGCGGTGTCCAGGACGTGCAGGGCGCCCAGCGCGACGATCGTCATCGCGACGCCGACGAGCATCGTCAGCAGCTTGAGCAGCGTCGGGGAACTGCTGTAGCGAGTGTCGAGGGTGGCCGAGAACTGCAGGCCTGGTGGGGCGGGCCCGGACAGGTCGGTGAACACACCGACGATCTGCGGCCGGAAGTCGTAGCCGCTGCGTTCGCCCGACAGCGGTTCGTCGGCGTCGGCGGGTTCCTCACCCGGCCCGGGTTCGGCTGTCAGGCCGACGAATTCGCCGGTGACCCGGTCGGCGTGTGCGGTGAAGGTGAGCCGTTCGCAGGCCGGGCTGAGCACCTGGTCCAGTGGCGCGCTGACGACCGGGGTGTTGCGGACGATCACCAGCAGGTCGTTGTTGACGCGTTCGATGAGCAGCCCGCGGTCCACGGCCTTGGGCGCCTGCTTGGGCACTGTCGAGAGCAGCACGCTACGACCCTCGTTGCCGGGCCCGACCAGGCCGGCCGCGGCGCTGCACGGCACGGTGATGGTCAGGTCGGTGGCCACGTAGCCGATCAGCGGCGCGTCCACGCTCTGCAGCACGCCGTCCTGCGGCCAGTTGAGCTGCGCGGTGGTCTGGGTGACCGGAAGCAGCGGCGTGGCGATCGCGAGCACCGCGCCGACCAGACCCGCGATGATGGCGATCAGCCGCGCGGTCCGGTGGTTGGTCCCCACTTCCGCGCCAGATCGGGTCACGGGGCTTGATCGTAGTTGGGCAGCCGGATGGCCAGCACGAACGGTCCGATCTCGAAGACGTCGAAGCGCGGATCGTCGAACAGGGCCTCGTCGAGGGTGACGTGATAGCGGCGCACGTTGGGTTGGTTGGGATAGACGTCAGAGGCCAGCCGCAGCGTGTAGGAGTCGTCGGCACCGCGGCGCATCAGAAACACCGTCGGCGCCTCCCACGGCATCGCGTCGAGCGCGTCGACGAATCGGTCGGCGTCGGTGAGCGTCGCCCAACTCTCGATCTCGTCGGCGCGCTTGTCGAACTGCGCGAGCGGGTTGGCGTAGTGCGACGTCAGGCCCTGAAAGCCGTAGTAGGGGTAGTACGACAGGAAGCTGTAGTCCGCGGTGAGCACCACCGTCTGGTTGCGCTCCCGACCGGTCACGTCCCTGATCTTGGCGTCCACCTCGTGGTAGTACCGCTCGGCGCCGGGTGGCCTGCGGTCGGCGCGTTGGCCGTCGCCGTCGGTGTCGGTGTAGGCCACGACGATGTCGGAGCGCAGCACATCGGGGATGTCCTGGCTGAACGTCAGCGCCCCGAGGGTGCCGACGGTGGCGGCGACCGCGACGACACGGTTGGCGTTCTCCGCGCTGACCCGGGCCGCTGCGGCGCGGGCGACCTCGATGAAGCCGAACGCACCCGCCGCGGTCAGCAGCACCGTCAGCGTGGGTTGCAGCCGGAACGACAGCAGCGTGGTGCCGACCAGCGTGGTCAGCATCGACAACAGCGACCAGGCATAGACGGCCAGCACCGCGATGGTCAGCGCGCCGGCGCGCGTCGACGTGCGGGCGCGCCAGATCAGCCAGAGGGAGCCGAGCATGCACAGCGCGCCGAGCAGGGTGAACCGCAGCATCGGGAACTCGAAGTTCGCGCCGGCATCCGGCAGATAATGCTGTGCGGTTCCGGAGTCGGCCGGCTCACCGCCGATCGCGGCGATCAGCCACGGCGCCCAGCCGATCAGCGCGATCGCCCCCGAGATCGCCGCGATGACGACACCGCGCACGATCGGTTCGACGCTTCGGCGTGCGGCGGCCAAGACCAGCCCCATGATCGCCAACGTGAACGCGGCGTAGGCGAACAACAGCGTGTAGAACAGCCCGGCCACGCCGAGGAACAGCCCGGTGCCGACGACCGCGGCCCATCCGCCGCCGCGGGTGGCGCCCTTCAGCCCGGACCAGGCCAGCACGAACACCGGCGGCAGCAGCGCGGTGATGATGGCCGCATACGGTTCGGCGGGGGAGTACGCCAGCGTCGCCGCGGCGGTCACGGTGGCGACCACCAGCGCGTACTCGAAGCGGATCAGGGTGGCCCACAGCACGAACGCCAGCACCACGGCGACGGTGATCGAGATGATCGCCCACGGTTTGAACATCTCCCAGGCCGGCGTGCCGGTCAGGTCGGCCAGGCGGCCGCCGAGCCAGAACCAGCCGGGCGGATAGAACGGCGGTAGACCGTAGTAGGTCATATCGTGCAGGGCGGCGGTGTCGGTGAGCCTGGTCAGGTACTCGGTGCGGAACTGCTGGTCGACCGAGATCCCGTGCAGGTAAAGCTTCGTCGCACCGAGCGGCATGGCGAGGGTGACCACCGAGAACGCGGACAGGAACACCGTCGCACCGCCCCGGGCGACCAACCGCCTGCCGCGACGCCACAACCAACCCGAGGCCAACAGCCCCGCGAGACAACCGAATTGACCCGCCGTGGTCAGCGCGTGCAGTTGGTTCGACGAGTTGTACGCCGGCCACTCGACCCGCGAGATCGCGACCAGGGAGACGGCCGCGACGACCACCGCCACCGCAGCCGCCACCGACATCCGGCCGACGACGGCCAGTGCGCCACGCATCAGATGGGGAGCTTGCGGAAGATGGGCCGCGGAATGTGTCGCAACACCATCATCACGTAACGGAACGCCCCCGGCGCCCATACCAGTTCCTTGCCTTTGGCCGATGCCGACACCGCCAGGTCGGCGACGTATTCCTTGTCGACGGTCAGCGGAGCCTCCTTGACGTGCGCGCTCATCCTGGTGCGCACCTGGCCGGGCCTGATCACCAGCACCCGAACTCCGAACTCGCGCAACGCCTCCCCGAGTCCGAGGTAGAAGCCGTCCAGGCCGGCCTTGGTCGAACCGTAGACGAAGTTGGACCGCCGCACCCGTTCGCCCGCGGCCGAGCTCATCGCGATGATCCGGCCGAAGCCCTGCGCGCGCATCTTCTCGCCGAGCAGCACCCCGACCGAAACCGCGGCGGTGTAGTTGATCTGGGCGATCTGTACGGCCTTGCGCTGGTTCTGCCACAACTCCTCGGCGTCACCGAGCAGGCCGAACGCGACGATCGCCACGTCGATGTCGCCCCCGGCGCACGCGGCGTCGATCACCGCGGGGTGGCTGTCGATGTCCATGGCGTCGAAGTCGATCAGTTCGACCGATCGTGCCCCCGCGGCCTTCATCGCCGCCACGGCGTCGTCGCGGCCCGGATCGTCGGGCAGGGCGGCCAGCACGATGCGGGCGGGCGCGTCACGCAGATAGCGCTGGCAGATCGCCAACCCGATCTCGGAGGTGCCGCCGAGCAGCAGGATGGACTGGGGGTTACCCACCGCGTCGAACACCATTTACCATAACTCCAAGCGTCGGGCCATATCGGAGATGAACACCCCGTTCGGGTCGGCCTTGCGGCGCACGGCGATCCATTCGTCGATGCGCGGGTACATGGCATGGAAGGTCTCGGCGCTGGTGCGGGAGTCCTTGGCGGTGTAGAGCCTGCCACTGAACTCCAGTACCCGGCTGTCGAGCTGGTTGACGAACTCGCCCAGGCCGGCCTTGATCGGGAAGTCGACACAGACGTTCCAGCCCGGCATCGGAAAGCTCAGCGGCGCCTGGTTGCCCGGGCCGAACAGCTTGAACACGTTGAGGAACGAATAGTGCCCGGAGCGTTGAATGTCGACGATGATGCTCTTGAACTCGTCGACCGCCGCGGTCGGCACCACGAACTGGTACTGCAGGAAACCCGCGGGCCCGTACGCGCGGTTCCATTCACCGAACATGTCCAGCGGGTGGTAGAACTGCGTCAGGTTCTGCACCTTGCCGCGATAGGTGCCCGACTTGCGGTACCACAACTCGCCGATCGGGCCGAACGTGTACTTGTTGGCCAGACCGTTGGGGAACACGTCGGGCAGCGTGAGCAGTTGCGGCGCTTCGAATCTCAGTGGATCGCGTTGCAACTTCGGCGGCAGCTGGTCCAATCGCGCCAACGAACCGCGGGAGATCGCGGCGCGGCCCAGCTTCGGCGGCGCGCTGATCGCGTCGAACCAGGCGCTCGAATAGGTGTACTCGTCTTCGCTTCCGTCGCTGTGAAACGCGATGGTCTCGTCCAGCCCGGTGGTGACATCGCCGTCGGCGATGAAGTAGGCCGTCTCGGTCGGCGTCATCTCGACGGTGGCCCGCAGGATGATCCCGGTCAGCCCGTTGCCGCCGACGGTGGCCCAGAACAAGTCGGCCTCGGCGCCGTCGGGGGTGAGCCTGCGGATGGCGCCGTCGGCGGTCAGCAGGTCGATCGACCGCACGTGGTTGCCGAAGCTGCCCGCACTGTGGTGGTTCTTGCCGTGGATGTCGCAGGCGATGGCGCCGCCCACGGTGACCTGCCGGGTGCCGGGCAGCACCGGCACCCACAATCCGAACGGCAGCGCCGCCTTCATCAGGGTGTCGAGGCTGACGCCGGCATCGACATCGACGATGCGGGTCTCGGCGACGATCGAGTGGATGCGGTTCAGCGGGGTCATGTCGATGACCAGTCCGCCGCCGTTCTGGGCGTTGTCGCCGTAGGAGCGGCCCAGCCCGCGGGCGATGACGCCCCTGTTGGCGTGCCGTGGGCCCGCGTCGGCGACCTGCGCGACGGCCTTGGCGATGACCTCGGGATCCGGCGTCGACAACACCTGGGCGACGGTCGGGGCCGTGCGGCCCCAGCCGCTCAGCCGGGCAGTCGTCGTCGGAAACACCGTGACGAGGGTACCGACTCGGGCTATGGCGCAGCCCCGCGCAACCGGAAAATGACGGTGCGTTGCACCACGAAGTTGATCACCGTCGCGGTGCCCTGCGCGATCACGAACGCCACCGGCACCCGCCACGGCTTGTCCTCCCACGCCATGTAGAACGCGTAGTTGATGCCCACCTGTACGGCGTAGGTCAGCGCGTAGAGCACGCACACCGCGACGAAGCGCGCGGTGCTCGGTGGCGCCTGGAACGTCCAGCGCCGGTTGATCAGGTACGCGGTGGTGGTGCCGGCGACGAAGCCGATGGTCTTGGCCACGTTGACGTGCAGGCCGGCGAACAGCAGCGCCACGTAGAGCCCGAAGTCGACGACCGCGGACAACCCGCCGGTGACGACGAACCGCCACACCTGGGTGCCCAGGCTCAGCTGCGCGGGGGTGGCGGGCTCGGTCACCTCGGCAGCTTAACCACCGAGTCCGCTGGCGGTGAGCACGGCGCACAGCGCCTGCACCGCGGCGGGAAACGCATGCTCGGCCGGCGTTCCGAAGCCGACCACCAGGCCGTCGGGCGCGGGCACCTCGGCACCGGCGCGCGGATGCCGCATGAGCGAGAGCCCCTGCACCCGCACGTCGGCCTCGCCCGCGCGCTGGAGCACTTCGGGCTCGGCGCCGTCGGGCAGCGTCAGCAGCATGCTCAGGCCGGCGTCCATCCCCTTGATGCCGACGTCGAACGTCGACAGCGACTGGACCAGCAGATCGCGACGGCGCCGGTAGCGCATGCGCATGCGCCGAATGTGCTTGTCGTAGCTGCCGCTTGCGATGAACTCGGCCATCGTCAACTGGGCGATGCCGTCGACGTAGAACTGGGAGCCGCCCTGGGCGTCGATGACCGGGTCGACGAGGTCGCCCGGCAGCACCATCCACCCCAGCCGCAGCACCGGGGACAGGCTCTTGCTGACCGAGCCGAGGTAGGCCACCCGCTCGGGGCTCAGCGCCTGTAGTGCGCCGACCGGTAGCCGGTCGTAGCGCAGTTCGCCGTCGTAATCGTCGTCGATGACGTAGCCGCCGGTGCGCTGCGCCCACTCGATCACCGCGGTGCGCCGCGACGGGTGCAGCGACATCCCGTGCGGGTTGTGGTGTGCGGGGGTGAGCAGCACGGCGGGCACGTCGGTCCGGTCGAGATCGGCAACCACGGCGCCGTGCTCGTCGAGACCTATTGGCACAGTGGACATTCCCATCGCGGCCAGGGCGTCACGGAACAGGAACAAGCTGTACGCCTCGACCGCGATCGGTCGCTCGCCCGCGAACACCCGGCCCAGCAGTTCGACGGCATGCCGCACTCCGGCGCAGATGACGATGTTGTCGGCCGAGGTGCGCACACCGCGGGCCCGAGCGAGGTATTCGGCGAGCGCGTCCCGAAGTTCGGGGCGACCGCGGGGATCGCCCATGCGCAACGCCTCGGTCGGTGCCTGCGTGAGCGCCCGCCGGGTGGCAGCGGCCCACTCGTTGCGGGGGAATTCGGCCACATCTGGGCTGCCCGGCATCAGGTTGTGCCGGGGGGTGTCGGCGATCCCGCGGGTGCGCGCCGGTGGGGTGGCCGCGCCCGCGTTGACCACCCAGGTGCCCGCGCCCTGCCGCGACGCCAGCCAACCCTCGGCGACCAGTTCGGCATAGGCATCGGCGACGGTGTTGCGGGCCAATCCGAGGTCGGCGGCTAGGGTTCGCGACGGCGGCAGCATGGTGCCCGGCGCCAGCCGCCCGGAGCGCACCGCGTCGCGCAGGGCCGTCATGAGCAGCTCCCTCGCCCCGCGCACGCCGGGCGTGATCGCCTCTCGCAGGTCGAGGTGTAGATCGCGGCTTCCCGAAATGGCCCACGAAGTCATAGGTAAATTCAACCATGAATATGGGACTTTGCGGATTAGCGTGAATGGCATGACGCAGACCCTCGACGGCGGGCGGTTGAAGATCCACCGCACTTCGCCGGAGTTGTACGACGCGATGCTGGTGCTCACCAACGCGGCGGGCAAGGACATCGACCTCGAACTCGCCGAGCTGATCAAGGTCCGCGCCTCGCAACTCAACCACTGCGCGTTCTGCCTCGACATGCACACCCGCGACGCGCGCGCCCGCGGTGTGCGCACACAGAAGCTCGACGTGCTTGCGGCGTGGCGGGAAGCCGGCGAGGTGTTCGGTGAGCGGGACCGGGCTGCGCTGGCGCTCACCGAGGCCGTCACCGACCTGGACGGCGGCGTCTCCGACCCGGTCTATCGCCGTGCCGCCCAGGTGTTCTCCGAACGCGAGCTCGGCCAGATCATCGCGCTCGTCGTCACGGTCAACGCATGGAACCGCATCAACACCACCATCCGACTGCAACCCCCAACCCACTGATAGGAGTCGACATGACCACCACCGAAACCACCCGGCGCATCGACCTCAACCGCGTCTCACCCGAGGTGTACGAAGCGATGATCGCCCTGGACAAGGCGGCCCGCGCCGACCTCGACCCGGACCTGGCCGAGCTGATCAAGATCCGCGCGTCGCAGCTGAACCACTGCGCGTTCTGTGTGGACATGCACACCACCGATGCGCGCAAGCGCGGCATCAACGAGCAGAAGCTCACGCTGCTGCCCGCGTGGCAGGAGGCCGGTGACATCTACTCCGAGCAGGAGCAGGCGGCGCTGGCGCTGACCGAGGAGATGACCGACCTCACCCATCACCACGTCTCCGACGAGGTCTACGCCAGGGCCGCGGCGGCGTTCTCCGAGCGTGAGCTCGGCCAGGTGATCGCGATGGCGCTGACCATCAACGCCTGGAACCGCATCGGCGTGACGACCCGCCTGCAACCGCCGCGCCGCTAATACCGCGATTTCGGCGTGATTTCCTGCGATCACAGCGCAGGTTTTCACGCCCGAGTCGCCGGGAGACTAGACCCAGTACGGCACGCGGGCGCGGTACTGGCGCATCGCGAAGGCGGCGATCGTCCAGCCCACCACCGTCAGCGCCAGCACCACCAACCAGTGCCGCAACTCCTGGTCGGCGCCCAGCAGCGGGGCCCGCACGATGTCGAGGTAGTGCAGCAACGGGTTGAGCTCGATGATCTTGGTGTACGAACCGGCGCCCTGCTGCTGCAGGGTGGACTCGTTCCAGATGATCGGGGTCATGAAGAAGAGCAACTGCACCACGCTGGCCAGCAGCGGGCCGATGTCGCGGTAGCGGGTGGCCAGGATGCCGAAGCACAGCGACACCCAGATGCAGTTCAACACGATCAGCCCCAGCGCCGGGATCACCGCCAGGTCGGTCCACGTCCACGGCTTGGGGAAGATGATCGCGATGATCACGTAGATGACGATGTTGTGGGCGAACAGGATCATCTGCCGCCACACCAACCGGTAGACGTGCACCGACAGCGGTGTCGGAAGCTGTTTGATCAGGCCCTCGTTGGCGACAAACACCTCGGCGCCCTCGAGAATCGCCGCGCTGATCAGCGCCCACACGATCAGCCCCAGCGTGATGTAGGGCAGGTGCTCCTCGAGCGGCAGCTTGAACAGCTTCGAATACAGCAGGCCCATCGCGATGGCCGTGGCGCCGGTGGCGATGGTGATCCAGATCGGGCCCAGCACCGAACGGCGGTACCGCTGCTTGATGTCCTGCCAGCCCAGGTGCAACCACAGTTCACGCTTGCCGAAGCCGTCGACGAGGTCGCGCCACGCCTTGGCGAAAGTCTTCGAATGCGCGGTGGCGTCGGTGAACGTCACTGTGGCGGCCTCCCGAACCTCTCGTCACGGCCCAAGCGCCGCAACCGGATCCACTCCAAGAGCCCGGCGGGATCACGCCGGGACACCAAGAAGTACCAGACGAAGCGTGCCCACTCCTGAAACACCAGCCTGCGCAGTCCGGGCTGGGAGAGCAGAAAACCACGATTGCGGTAGGTGTAGAACCGCTTGGCCGCATCGTCGGGATACTGCGTGTGCATCCTGCCGCCGAGGATCGGCTTGAACTCGTCGCCACCCTGCGGGTGCAGGTACACCGCGTTCAGGCAGGTGCCGAACGGCAGACCGGAGCGGACCAGTCGACGGTGGAGTTCGGTCTCGTCGCCGCGCACGAACAACCGCAGATCCGGTACGCCGATCGCCTCCAGCGTCGACGCGCGAAACAGCGCGCCGTTGAACAGCGACGCGATGCCGGGCAGAAGGTCCTGGCCCGCGGCGGTACGCAACTCGTCGACCCGGCGTCGCCATTGCAGGCCGCGGCGCAGCGGAAACGCCAGTCGCGCAGGCTCGTTCATGTCGCACACCATCGGCGACACCTCGGCAAGGCCGTGTCTGTCCGCGCATGCCAGCAGCTGGGCCAGCACCTGCGCGTCGGCGGGGCGTCCGTCGTCGTCGGCCAACCACACCCACTCGGCGCCCCACGCCAGCGCATGCAGCATGCCCAGTGCGAAACCGCCCGCGCCACCGAGATTGCGCCGCGAGCCCAGATACGTCGTCGCGACGGGTTGGCCGGCCACCAGGTCGGCGACGCGGGAATCGTTGTCGTTGTCGACGACCACCAGGTGGTCGGGCGGGCGGCTTTGCGCCGACACCGCCTCCAATGACTTGGCGAGCTCGTCGCGACGCCGGTGGGTGACCACCACCGCGCAGACCGTGTCGGTCATGCCGAGCGGGTTTCCTCGAGGACTTCGCGCACATGCCGCGCCGCGTCCTCGCCCTCGTACGCGCGCACCACGTCCTCGATATCCCCCGTCTTCTTGACGGTGCCGTGGTCGATCCACATCGCGGTGTTGCACAGCCGCGCCAGAAACTCGTTGGAGTGGCTGGCGAACACCAGGATGCCCGACCGCGCGACGAGGTCCTGCAGCCGGACACGGGCCTTCTTCATGAAGTCGGCGTCGACGGCGCCGATGCCCTCGTCGAGCAGCAGGATCTCCGGGTCGATGCTGGTCACCACGCCCATCGCCAGCCGCACGCGCATGCCGGTGGAGTAGGTGCGCAACGGCATCGACAGGTAGTCACCGAGTTCGGTGAACTCCGCGATCTCGTCGACCTTGGCCATCATCTGCTTGCGCGACTGCCCGAGGAACAGCCCCCGGATGATGATGTTCTCGAAGCCGGAGATCTCGGGATCCATGCCGACGCCGAGGTCGAAGACCGGCGCCACCCGTCCGGTCACCGACGCGTGCCCACGGGTGGGTTCGTAGATTCCGGACAGCAGCCGCAGCAGCGTCGACTTGCCCGCGCCGTTGTGTCCGACGAGCCCGACCCGGTCGCCGAGTTTCAGCGACATGGTGACGTCGCGGAGCGCCTCGATCACCACGACGTTGGAGTCGTTGCGTCCGATCGCGCCACCGGCCTTGCCGAGGAACGCCTTCTTCAACGAGCGCGCCTTGGCGTCGAAGATGGGGAATTCCACCCACGCGTTGCGCGTCTCGATACGCGGAGCTACCACCGCCACCTACTACAGATACTGTCCGGTCCCATGCCCACCGCGCTGTCCCGGCGGCCCGGCGACACCGGGCGGTAGTGCGCCCTGGCGCATCTGCTCGAGCTGGTGGCGCGCCGCCATCTGCTGGGCGAACAGCGCCGTCTGGATGCCGTGGAACAACCCCTCGAGCCAACCGACCAACTGCGCCTGCGCGACCCGCAACTCGGCGTCGGAGGGGACGCCGTCGTCGGTGAACGGCAGCGTGAGCCGCTCGAGCTCCTCGCGCAGTTCGGGCGCCAGACCCTCCTCGAGTTCGCTGATGCTGGTCCGGTGGATGTCGCGCAGCCGGTTGCGGCTGGCCTCGTCGAGCGGGGCCGCCCGCACCTCTTCGAGCAGCTGCTTGATCATCGTGCCGATCCGCATCACTTTCGCGGGTTGCTCGACGAGGTCGGTCAGCGACTTGCCGTCCGCCTCCTCGTCGCCGGAGGAGGCGCGGTCGCTGCCGAGAATCTCGATGTTGTCGTCTTCGGGGTTGGTCGTCATTGCTCCAGCGTTCCCTCTACGTTCCCAAGCCAGTCATACATAGATGTGAGCCCATTCAGCGACACTAGTCCGTTGGTCGGGCCGGCCCCACGAAGAGCCGCCCGCAACACGGCGGGACGCCGGTGGCCCCACTGTGAGCAAACAACACCGACGATGCGCTGTGTGATTCCCAGCCGCGCCGCACGCGGCGATGGCGGAAACGGTGGTTGCTACGCCTATCACCAGCAACGACAACGCAATTAGCATTCCGCAGCCGAAGCTCACTGGACTAGTATGGCTGCCCAGGTTACCCAGTCTGGCACGGCGAGTACGGCCGCGAACCGGTCGAGCCGTGCCGAGGTGTGGATCACAAACGCTCGAAGGTGGGCTGGCATGGCATACGACGTCGCCCGGGTGCGCGGTCTGCACCCCTCCTTGGGCGACGGATGGGTGCACTTCGACGCCCAGCACGGCATGCTGCTGCCTGACACCGTCGCCAGGGCGGTATCGACGGCGTTCCGGGGGTCCATGCCCACGCCGGCCGGTCCGCACCCCTCCGCGCAACGCAGCGCCGCGGTGCTGGCCGCCGCCCGCCAGTCGGTGGCCGACATGGTCAACGCCGACCCCAGGGGCGTGGTGCTCGGCGCCGACCGTGCGGTGCTGTTGACCTCGCTGGCCGATTCGTCGTCCTCGCGCGTGGGACTCGGGTACGAGGTGGTGGTCACCCGCCTCGACGACGAGGCGAACATCGCCCCCTGGTTGCGCGCCGCCAATCGATATGGCGCGAAGGTGAAGTGGGCCGAGGTCGACATCGAGACCGGGGAGTTGCCGAGTTGGCAGTGGGAGAGCCTGATCACCAGGCCCACCAGGCTGGTCGCGATCACCTCGGCCTCCTCGACGCTGGGCACCCTGACCGATCTGCGCGCGGTCACCAAGCTGGCCCACGAC
Organism: Mycolicibacterium sp. XJ1819; assembly: GCF_053483675.1. Taxonomy (NCBI): domain Bacteria; kingdom Bacillati; phylum Actinomycetota; class Actinomycetes; order Mycobacteriales; family Mycobacteriaceae; genus Mycobacterium; species Mycolicibacterium sp. XJ1819. Next base: position 225,434 of record NZ_JBEFST010000007.1, read on the forward strand.
ATCGGAGCCCTGGTGGTCGTCGACCACTCCGCGGCGGCGCCCTACCAGCTGATCGACATCGACGAGATCGACGCCGACGTGGTCGCGCTCAACGCGGTCGCCTGGGGTGGGCCGCCGATCGGCGCGCTGGTGTTCCGGGACCCGTCGGTCATCGACACGTTCAGCTCGGTGTCGCTGAACCCGTACGCGACCGGGCCCGCGCGGCTGGAGGTGGGTAGCCACCAGTTCGGGCTGCTCGGCGGGGTGGTCGCCAGCGTCGAATACCTTGCCTCGCTTGACGAATCGGCCACCGGCACCAGGCGTGAGCGGCTCGCGGTGTCGATGCAGTCGGCGGCCTTGCACATGAACCGGGTGTTCGACTACCTGCTGGTCTCCCTGCGCTCGCTGTCCACGGTGATGGTCATCGGCAGGCCCGAGATGCGGGTTCCGGTACTGAGTTTCGCGGTCACCGACGTGCCCGCCGAACGGGTGGTGCAGCGACTGGCCGACAACGGGATCCTGGCGATCGCGAATGCCAGCTCACGGGTGCTCGACGTGATCGGCGTCAACGACATCGGCGGTGCGGTGACCGTCGGACTCGCGCACTACACCACGACCGCCGAGGTCGATCAGCTGGTGCGTGCACTGGCGTCGCTTGGCTGAGCGGGTCTGTCGTAGGTCAATCCGCCACGCGGAGAAGGATTTTCCCGGCCACCTCGCCCGAGGCGAGTAATTCGTGCGCCGCACCGGCCTGCTCGATGGGGAACTCGGCGCCGATGATCGGCCGCACCCTGCCGTCGGCGACCATCGGCCAGACCTTGTCGACCACCTCGGCAACGATCGCGCTCTTGCCCGACGGTCCGCTCGTCGGCCTGCCGCGCAGGGCGGTGGCGATGACACCGGCCCGCTTGGCCAGCAGCTTGCCGATGTTGAGTTCGGCTTTAACCCCGCCCTGCATGCCGATGATCACCAGTCGGCCGTCGGGAGCCAGGGCGTCGATGTTGCGCTCGAGATAGGCCGCGCCGATGATGTCGAGGATCGCGTCGGCGCCGGTCCCGCCGGACTCGGCACGAACCCGTTCGACGAAGTCTTCGTCGTGGTAGTTGATCGTGATCTCGGCGCCGAGTTCGGCGCACAGGTCCAGCTTGTTGCGGGACCCCGCGGTGGTGGCGACCCTGGCTCCGAGCGCGCGCATCACCTGGATCGCGTGCGTGCCGATGCCGCTCCCGCCGCCGTGGATCAGGACGAACTGGCCGGCCGAGACGTGGGCGGTCATCAACAGGTTCGACCACACCGTGCAGGCCACCTCGGGCAGTCCGGCGGCGTGGTGGAGGTCGACGGTGTCGGGGATCGGCATGACCTGACCGGCGGGGACGGCGACGAACTCGGCGTAGCCCCCGCCCGCGAGCAAAGCGCAGACCTCTTGCCCGACGGTCCAATTGCCGACGCCGGAACCGAGCGCGGCGACGGTGCCCGACACCTCCAGGCCGATGATTTCACTGGCCCCCGGCGGGGGTGGATAGCGGCCCGCCGCCTGGAGGAGATCGGCGCGGTTGACGCCCGCGGAGCTCACCTTGATGAGCAGCTCCCCGTCGCCGGGGGCGATATCTGGGATTTCTTGCCAGGTCAGTCGGCCTTCGGGGTTAGCCACAACCGCACGCATACCGACAACGCTACTATCCAGCGAAAACACTCTGGGCGTTCCGCCTCCAGCAATGTCGGCTCGATTTACTATTGCGGGATGGAGGGGATCATTGCCGGGCGTACCGCAAGCGATATGCCTGGATTAGACATCGCCGAGCAGAGGTCGTGGCAAAACTTCCTCGATTCGGCGTTGCGGTTATACGCGACCTTGAACAGGTCGCTGGTCGACGCTCATCATCTGACACTCAACGATGTGAGGCTGCTCGACATACTCGATAAATCCGCGACCGGTTCGGCGCGGATGGGGGATCTCGCAGACGCGCTGATGTCGTTGCCAAGTCGCGTCACCCGGCAGATTCGCCGGCTGGAGTTGCAGGGCCTGGTGCGGCGCGGCGCCAGCCCCGACGACGGCCGCGGGGTGCTGGCCAGCATCACCGACGAGGGCAAGGCCGCCGTGCACGAGGCGATGGCGACCTACGCGGAGGGGATCCGGGCGCACTTTCTGGGCCGGCTGTCTCGCCCGCAGATCGCGGCGATGGGCGAGAACTGCCGGCGCATCAGCGTCGCGCTCAAAACCGCGGCACCGCCCGCGAAACTGGGCCGGGTCTGAACCCGTACCCTTGTCGGCGGTGGCGTGGCAGAGCGGCCTAATGCACTCGCCTTGAAAGCGAGAGGTGTCTAACAGCACCCGGGGGTTCAAATCCCTCCGCCACCGCCAGGTTTTGAGCTGCGGATATGTAGTGACACCCCGGCGGTCTCGGTTTCCGGCGCCTCAGGCTCAGCCGAACTTTCCGTCATCAGGCCCGGCTCTTATCCGCGTTCGCAGCAACCACTCGGCCAGCCTAAACACGACGTGTGATGGTATCTGGGCAACGTGCGGTGACTCGGCACCCCAACTGCCCTCGCCCGGGACGGGGGCGATGAGATGGCTTCTACCAGTCGCGGTACGGGATCACCGACTTATGGACAACGGGCGGTTTCGCAAGCGGTGCACTATCGCCCGCGAACGGGGTCACGTGAAAGAACCGGATCAGCGATTGTGCGCGCAGGTCGCTGTGCGCTCCCGGTCCGACCGTCACAGATTCGACGGCCTCTGCGGGAATCGGGATCTTGATCCTGGGCGTCATGCCGTACCTCGGGCTGGGCGTGAAGTGGTTCGGGATGACCGAAACGATCACGATGCGGACTTCTTTCTCCTCGTGGAAGTTTGAGTCCTTTGTGAACGCCGAATCCTCGACGATGTGGTTCATAACGACGAACCTGCGTTTCTCCTCGGTAAGCGCTTTCCCCGTCTCGTCGTCCGTCCACGTCGCCGTCTCGCGCCACAGCTCCTTGGCGAAGTCGATCACCTCGTCGGCGGAACGCGACGACGCGTCGTCTTCGTGGTATCGGACCTTTGCCATTTTGAACGACGTGTCGAGAGCCCTTTGCAGGGCCTCGGCAGAGAACCCGATGCAGTAACCGTCCTTGCCGTATGCACGCCACTGGCTGAGTTGATCGCCGTTCTCGGAGAGGCTCACGACGTAGCATTCAGACAAGCGGCGAGCCTCGTTGACGATCTCATGCAGCGTCTTGAGTTCATCAAGGCCCGGAAGGTCCTCCTGGCCCTCTTTGAACCGTTCGAGGTTCTTTCTCGTCAGATCGAGTTGTTGCTTCAACAGCTGTCTTTCCACGACTATCAAGCCGAGGTTCAGCTCCGAGGTGTCGTTGAGATACAACGCGTTCGTCGCCCACAGCTCGCCCCGCCTGTAGATGCCGTCTAGGCCGAAGATGTCGGTGTAGTGATAAAGGGTGGTCGGCAAATCCTGAGGCTGCAAGAGTGCCATTCGCGAAGCGTATCCCGCAGGCATGCACCTCATCGCCTCGGCGGGAGCGCGTGGGAAGGTGACGGGTCTGCGCCACTTCTACGCGGGTTCGGTTCGCTGGAATCGGCGTCTGGACTTGTACCGTCCTGCTCCGACTTCTGATCGGGCTCCTCTTCCTCGTCGACCGCAGGCGGGTCACCGACCGGATCAGCCGATTCCCACCAGCCCCTTGCGAGGTCCCGGACATGGTCTGCAACAGCGCCCGTTAGAGGCACCAAGGTGGTGGGCTTGCTTCCCACCCCGTTTAGCGAGCAACCAAGCGTGTACACGGCGTTCTCACCCACGATGTAGCGGTCGTGCAGCTGATCCGGGTCCGCCATGCGAATCTCGACGTCGAAGTCCTCAACCTTTTGCGACACCTGCCACGACACCAATTCCCTTTGCCGCTGCGGGCGCCGCAAGATGACGCGGGTAGTCCCCGTGAACCTCGCGATGTCGAGAAGTTGAGCCAATTTCAGGTACGGGTCCACGATCAGACACTTTCCGGCCTCAGCGATGATCCCGACCAGGCCGCTCCAAGCGAGGGGGTCTTTGCCGTCCAGAACCGTCACTACGGACGCTGTGGTGAGGTCGGTGTCGGCACGCAGCAACGCACGGCCAAGATCTGTCAGCACCAGCCCCGCCCCAGTCGATGACGACCGGGTCCACCCGAATCGCTGCACCTGCTCGATCACCGTCTCGTCGGGCTCGCTTTCCTCGATGAACCGGTCACCCGACCATGGGTTGGCATAGGACGCCAGTTGCTCAGAGATGGGTTGCAGGGCCCGAGAAATCTGCTCTCCAACGGATTCCCATGACTCGGCCATCTCTGCCTGGAATGCCTCGATTGCCTTGGACGAAAGGACCGGACCGACTTGCGGCGGCTCAACCTTGCGCCGCGTCACCTTCCCGAACTTTAGTTCAGGGTGCTCCACCCACTCTGTGACCTCTTCGGGGGTAGGCGAGTACCGGCCATGGTTTGCCGCTTGGATGAAAGTCAGGACTCGCCGCTGGGCGTCGTTGAGGATCGTCATCGGCACGGTCCATGAGGCACAGACATATCGAGGAGCCTATAGCCGCTGCGCGACAACGTATCCGAATCGGGCCTTAGGCTGCCCCGCCGTTCGGCACCACCGGTAGCTGCGATCGTCCCGGGTCGATCAATCACCGCCCGCCACGCAGCTCGAAGCGCGTCCGCATCGCCGCCGATGCAGGTCGGGGCGGTGGTGAGTCCAGCGGGGATGTTCTTCCAGGAGTCGTCCCCGTAGAAGGTGTTCATCACCGACACCATCGCGGGGGGTTGGTGCGGTACCGATGCGCCTCGTCGGCCATGAACGTGATCACGGCGTCGTTCTTGGGCAGTTCCACGATCTCGGAGACGATGGACCACGGGGTCGTGCGGACGCATGTTCCTGCGCGGTCATCGCCGTGTTCGTGGTTCCCACTTTCGACTGGTCGTTGCCAGGCGCGTGGCGAGGGTTCGGGCCGCAGCGGTGATTGCGGCGTTGGCGGCGGTGACCGCTGCCGAGGTGGCCTGTCCCGGTGGTGGCGGTGCACAGGCGGGGGCGCTGGCAGCTGTGGCGTCGGACGCCGCGGCGTGCTGTGTCACCAGGGCCTGCAAACCTGCGCTGCTCAGCGCGATGGCGTCCATGTGCGAGATTCTATTTCTTCGCGGCGGTAGAGGAGGGAGGCGTCACCGGGGCACCGCTGCCACGTGTTGCCGAAGCAATGCCCTGACCCGGGCCGGGACCTTCCTCGGTGGGCTAGCGATCATTCGTGCCGCTGCCCGGGCGGCGTCTTTGCGTTCACCGCTCCTGGTGGCTGCGGGATCGTCCATCCGCCACGGCGACGCGCGGTATTGCGGCTGCGCCGCCGCGATCTCCAACAGCGTCTGGAGATCCTGCACGTCACGCTCGGAATCCCGCACGTTCCACGCCAGCATCTTCATCACGAACGCAGCCTCGACGTCCGGCACCGGAACCTCGAACTCCAGGTACGACCCGTCGGTGAGCCTCGCTGTGACCGCGACGGGGATCGGCGTCGACGCGAGCGCCAAGCGCAGTCCGGGAGCACCGTCGAAGGCCCGGTCGCTGAAGTAGCGTTTGCCGGGCCTGACTTCGGTGGGTACCAGGAGGTCGACCGCCTGTTCACCTCGCTCGTAGCGGTTTCCCTTGGTGTCCGCATAGCCCAGAGCGGTGAGCTGGTGGTGAAAGTCGCCGGCGATAGCTACTTGTTCGTCGATCCCCGCGTCGGCATCGGAGGTCACCCGCGGGATCCCCGGCACGTCGTAGACGTGCCGCAGTATCCGCACCATGTGCCCGCCGATGACGAGGTACTGCCGACCAGCGGCACCCGTCGCGACGTCGCACAACGCGCGCATCCCGTTGTCGTCGGCGATCGCGGTGCAGGCCACCACGACAGGTACCGCGGCGCTCAACTCTCCACGATCCAGGCACTGAGCCGTTGCGGGGCATCGTCATCGGTGTCGTCGCCGGCGCGCATGTCCTGCAGTGCCACCACCGGATCCACAGTGACGATGTCGCGGTGCTGCGCATCGTTGTCCTGGTGCCACCACGCCGCGGTGGCCCAGACCGTCGGGTCCGCGGGGACGCGCACGGTCAAGGTTGCCTCCTCGGGTGTGGCCTCCACCATCCCGAAGACATTGAGGTCAACCAGCTCTTCGGCGTAGACCAGGCCGGATCGCGGCACCCGCCAAGGGGCCAGTACGTCAGCGGCGACTTCACCGCTGGCGAGGACGCGTACGGTCAACTCGGCTCCGAGCCGGATTGCGTTTCGGACCTGTTCGGTCACCGGGTCAGTGCCGTACCAGTAGGTTTCGATGAGTCCACCGTCTGCCGGTACAGCCGCCAACTCGTCGAGGAACTCCCGGCGGGCGTCCCTTGCCATCGGTGTCTTCGGCAGCCGGTTCTTGTCGGCCATCTTGGACACGGCCTGCTGAGTCACGCCTATCGCCGCTGCGAGATCATTCTGACGCAGGTGCTCACGGGTAAGCACGCAGACCCGTTCGGCTGCGCGGCGGCGCCAGTTGCGTTCGCCCGCCGAGCGGTGGGGGGCTGTCATCGCGGGGGCGCGGTAGGTCGTTCCGGAGAGCACCAGTTCGCCGGTGCTGCTGACGCTGAGGTCCACGTCGGGCGCGGCCAGCAGCGTTGAGCGCGCCTCGTCGGAGATGGCCTCGCACGCGACAAGGAGCCGATGGCCGGGGCGGCGCCGAACACGGTTTAGAACCGCTGCCGGCGTCGGCACCCAGTCGGCGAAGACGAGGTCCGCGGTGACAGCGTGGTTGCCCTTGCGGTAAGTGAGGCTGCGGGCATCACCGGCTATCACCTGTACCCCGGCATCGATAAGACGAGCCGGCACCGACATTGACTGCATGTCTCCTACTCTAACAGAGTAGAAAAGTCAAACAACCAAAATATTGAATAAGCGGGTCAGTTTGTTTGACCGTGGTGATATGTGCGGGTATAGGACCAAGCCGTGCCCGAGTCGTTGGCGGGCTTCCTTCATCCCGTCGAGCGCACATCCTGAACAGCTTGACGGGCGTGGGCGCTGCCCCGGCGTGCGTTAGCCAACCACCGGGGCCAGAAAGATCGTGGGGCCGAATCCGCAAAATCCGCACCTTGCTCGCCGTCGAGTGTGCCACCTTCGGGGTGCGCAATGACCACTACATCTTCGACAACGCGACGTTCGAGATCCCGCAGGGACTGCTGCTGCTCGCGGCGGTCCGCGAGGTGTCATGGCGGGTGCCCGCCCTGGCGTTCGCCACGCTGCACTGGGCGCTGCACTCGATCAGCCACATCATCGACCCGCACCACGGCTCGGGTGATCTGGTCGGCTGGCTGGAGGCGGGCGGTTTGGTGGTGACCACCGTGATCCTGGCCGCGGCATTGCGCGTCGCGCTCAACACCCAACGGGAAATTCTGTGATGCGCGTCCTGGTTGCCGGGGCGACGAGCGTGCCGGGCATCGCCCTGCTGCGCGAACTCCACCGCCGCGGCCATGACGTCACCGGTCTGACCAGCCAACCGGCCGAGGCGGCGCAGATCGAGCAGGACGGCGCCACGCCGGTGGTGGCCGACGTGTTCGACACCGCCCGCATCGACGCGGCCGTGGCCGAAAGCCGACCCGAGGTCGTGGTCTCGCTGTTGACGACACTGCCGAAGTGGGGCCCTTTGCGGCCCAAGGACTTCGAGCCGGCCCGCAAACTCTGGGGCCAGGGCGCGCCGAACCTGGTCGCGGCGGCGCAACGCGCGGGCGTGCGTCGCGTCGTCGCCGAATCGGTGATCTTCGCCTACGGGTTTCCGACATCCGGGCCGCCGATGATGGACGAAACCGACCCTTACCCGGGGCCGCCACCCCCGGGCGGCGAGGCGATGCTGGCGGCGCTGCGCGGTATGGAGCAGACCGTGCTGTCCTCGGGACAGCACAGCGACACCGAGGGAATCGTGTTGCGCTACGGCGCCTTCTACGGCCCTGGCGTACCGCATGACGAGTTGTTCACCAGGCTCGCGAAGTGGTGGGCGATGCCGGCGATCCCCGGCGACGGCGTGGTGTCGTGGATACACATCGACGACGTGGCCCGCGCCACCGCCGACGCCCTCGACCGCGGCCGAGGCGGACAGATCTACAACATCGTCGACGACCGGCCGCAGTCGTTCGCCGGCTACCTGCGCGAGCTGGCGGCCAAACTGCACCGGCCCCGGCCCCTACCGGCGCCGCGCCGCCTCGTTCGGCTGGTCGCGCCTTATGCGGCAACGGCTTTCGGCGACACCTGGCTGCCGCTGTCCAACGCCAAGGCCAAGGCGGAACTGGGGTGGACCCCTATTCCCCGGTGAAGTTCGGCGGCCGCTTCTCGAACGTCGCCGCGATGCCCTCGGTGAGATCCTTCGACGGCAGGAACGCGGCGTTCCACGCAGCGACGTACCGCAGGCTCTCCGACACCCTGGCGATGCGCTGCTGATCGAGCACGTCCTTGATGCCGTGCACAGTCAGCGGTGGGTTGGCGGCGATCTCAGCGGCCGTCTCGTGGGCGGCGGCCAGCGACGCGTCGGCGTCGTCGTAGACATCGTTGACCAGGCCGATCTTCTCGGCCCTCGCCGCGTCGATGTTCTTGCCCGTCAGCGCCAATTCACGCAGGTGCCCGTCGGACAGGATCAGCGGCAGCCGCGCCAGGCTGCCGACGTCGGCGACCATCGCCAGCTTGACCTCACGCACGGAGAACCTGGCGTCGGCGCTGGCGTAGCGGATGTCGACGGCCGAGATCAGGTCCACGCCACCGCCGATGCACCAGCCGTGCACGGAGGCGACCGTGGGGGTCCGGCAGTCGGCCACGGCGTTGATGGCGCCCTGCATCCGCAGCACCGTGGCGTGGAACTCGGCGCGGGGACGCGCTGAGGCGCCCTCGGCCATCACCCCGGCCAGCGTCCCGCCCATCGCGGGCAGGTCCAGCCCGTAGCTGAAGTTCTTGCCGGAGCCGGTCAGCACGATGGCCCGCACGTCAGGTTCGGCGTCCAGCGTGGCGAACACGTCGGGCATCTCCGCCCAGAACGCCGGCCCCATGGCGTTGCCCTTGCCCGGTCCGACCAGCGTCACCTGCGCGACGCGGTCCTTGACGTCGACGGTGACGGACTCATACGCGTTGCCCATGTCGAGCAGGCTAATCGGTCATCCCGGCGGCGAGCCCAGCAGCACCTGGTTCACCGTGGCCTGGGGCAGAAACTGGCAGGCCGCCTCGACGAGGATCTGCCCGATACTTTCCCCGTTGGGCCCAAGCGGGTTGTTCTCCTGCTCGAGGATCTTGCGGATGACGGCCAGTCGGGTGGCCTCGTCGAGGCCGTTGAACTCATCGCAGGTCATGGTCAGCGCGTTGGGCGGTGCGGGGACGACGGGCACGTCGGTGTCGCGCGTAGGCATCGGCAGTCCCGGGATCGGGATCGGCAGGTTCGGCAGTCCGGGAATCGACGGCGACGTGGTTTGCGGCGGCGCGGCGATCGGTGGCCCCGGTTCGGTGGTCATGGCCACCGAGCCTTCGGTCGTGCGCTGACATCCCGTCGCGACGCCGATCAGCACCAGCGCCGCAGCTGCCATCCGCACGCGCGTGTTCATCTGCGCAACGATATGCGCAACACGGTCGTAGCGTGGGGTCAGTGTCAGGGTGAGTTCACCGCTTCTTGCGGT